>NZ_JBAURI010000563.1:0-10847 GCF_049581145.1 Bradyrhizobium sp. | reverse complement strand
GGTCTGCGCCGCCTGGGCGAGCCTGAAATTGTTCGTCTCGTTGGCGGAGGCAGCCGCGCAAACAGCTGCGATTGTAGCAGCGAGCAGAACCATGCGCATCTCTGAAAACTCCCAATCTGAAAAAGGGAAGACTATACCAAGGGCCCGAAAAGTCACCTGTACCCGGATGCGCGAGGCCGCGCCCTGCAAATAGCCGCTCCAGCGTTGCAGGCGCAGCCCAAGCGTGTGCGCGGTCAGGCGGCCCGCACCGGCCGCAGCACGACGGGGACGACCGCGCTCGCCGAGGCGGCGCCTCCGCGCGTCAGATGAAAATGCGGTGCGCAATAGCTCGAGCCTGCCAGCCGCGGATGTCCGCAGAAGGCGATGGCCTCGCCCTCCTTGTCGCCGCCATACGGATAGCGGCAATCGTCCGGCTCGAGCTCGAACAGCGAAAGCAGACGCGGCGTGATTCCGATGCAACGCAACTTGACGGGCTCATCGCGTCCGCCTCCCGGCGTCGGCATGGCGGCCTCGCGGGCGCCGCGGCAGAATTTCTGCAAGCTTGGCGCCGTATTAAAGCCTGGCGCCTTGAAGCCTGACGTTCTGGCCTTCGGCGCCGGCTTCGACAAGCCTTCTGCGCGGCTGAACCCACCGAGCCCCATCCGCTTGCCCCGGCCAATCGCCGCACTGCGGGTATAGGCAGTCCCGAACCTCTCGTTGATCGCCCTCACGATGTCCGAATAGGACAGCCCCAGAGCCCGATAATCGCGCAGCGCCTCGGAATGTTTCGGCGCCCAATTGCTCGCTTCCATGCTTGTTCCCGACGTTTCTGGCCGGCGCGCAAGCACCGACCCGGAGAAAGTACGGACCCGCCTTCCGCGAGCCCCCAGCCAGGACGTCAATTTCCGATATTCAGAAATAAATGTCAAGCTTGATTTCTGATAATCGGAATTGCTATTGTTTCGCAAATCCGAAAAGAGTAGTCGCCATGCTGGATGTCGGGACGATCGAACGGGCACTGGAGAAGCCGGGCAAGACCAAGGGCGGTCTGGCGCGGGCGATGGGCGTACGCCCGGGCGCGGTGTCGGAGATCCTCTCCGGGCTGAGGCTGATCAAGGCCTCGGAAATCGCGCCAATCATCGAGTATCTCGAGTTGAACTCCGTGCCGATCATGGGTCGTGTCGGCGCCGGCGCCGTGATCGAACCCGACAATGAGCAGGTGCCCCCGGAAGGTCTCGGCGAGATCGAACTGCCGTTTCCGATCTCGGAGGAGACCGTCGCCTTCGAGGTCGCCGGTGATTCGATGCTGCCGAAATATGAAAACGGCGACATTATCGTGGTGTATCGCGAGCAGCGCCACCCCCTGGCGAGCTTCTACGGTGAAGAGGCGGCGGTCCGCCTGAAAACCGGCGAGCGCTATCTGAAGACGATCGAACGCGGAAAATCGGCAAGCGTCGTCAATCTCACGAGCTTCAACGCCAAGCCGATCAACGGCGTGAAACTTGAATGGATCGGCGAGATCTGCGTCTCGTTGCCGCGGGCGCAGATCGAGCGATTGCGCACCAGGTCCGGCGTCCGCGGCCGCAAGGGAGCAAGGTCGCAGGCCGCACGCTCCGACGAGAAATGAAGGCATGTCCGCGAACGCCGAGGCGATTCGCGCCGTTGGCGCTTCCACGACCAGCCGCAAGCATCAAAGAGCGCAATGGCCCTGATGCTTGCGGGTCGCCTGTTGCGGCAGGAAATGCGCGCGGGGAATCGCGGAGCGGACGCTCTTCAGACCAGAAGCACCGTCGATCCCGTGGTCTTGCGCGCCGCGAGATCGGCGTGCGCCTTGGCGGCCTCCTTCAGCGGATAGGTCTGACGCACCTCGATCTTGACCGCACCCGATTGCACCACCTCGAACAGCTCTTTGGCCATCGCGACCAGGTCCGCATGCTTGGCGGCATAGGTATTCAGCGTCGGACGAGTGACATAAAGCGATCCCTTTTGCGCCAGCAGACCGAGATTCAGCGGCTCGACGCTGCCTGAGGACTGCCCGAACAGCGCGGCAACCCCGAGCGGCGCGAGGCAGTCGAGCGATTTCAGGAAGGTGTCCCGGCCCACCGAATCATAAACCACCGGTACTTTCTTGCCGCCCGTGATCTCGTCGACGCGTTTGACGAAATCCTCGCGCGTGTAGACGATGGTGTGGGCGCAGCCATGCGCTTGCGCCAGCTTCGCCTTCTCGTCGCTGCCGACCGTGCCGATCACGGTGGCGCCAAGGTGCCTGGCCCATTGCGAGAGAATAAGGCCGACACCGCCCGCCGCGGCATGCAACAGAATCGTATCGCCCGCTTTGACCCGATAGGTCCGGCGGATCAGATATTGCACCGTCAGTCCCTTCAGCATCATCGCCGCAGCGGTCTTGTCGTCGATGCCGTCGGGCAATTTGATCAGGCGATCGGCCGGGATCAGGCGCGCCTCGGCATAGGCGCCGAGCGGTGCCGCGCCATAGGCGACACGATCGCCCGGCTTCAGGTCGGTAACGCCGGCACCGACCTCCTCCACCACACCGGCGGCTTCGCCACCGAGCCCGCTGGGCAATTGTGCGGGATAAAGCCCCGACCGGTTGTAGATGTCGACGAAATTCAGGCCGACCGCGGTTTGGCGGATGCGCGCCTCACCGGGGCCCGGCTTGCCGACATTGACTTCTTCCCAGACCAGAACCTCCGGTCCGCCGGTCTTGTGGAAGCGTATGGCATGCGTCATGGCGTTACTCCCTTGGTGATGAACGGTTGGGCGGCGGCCCCTTTCCCAGCGCGGCGCTCACGCGTCGATCGCATCCTTGATCCGCTTCCGCGTCAGCGGCAGATGTCGTAGCCGTTTACCCGTGGCATTGGCAATCGCGTTCGCAATCGATGCGGCGGCCGGCCCCTGCCCGGTTTCGCCGCTGCCGAGGAAGGGCTTTCCGGGCCGGTCGATGATATGCACCTCGATCGAGTCCGGGACCGCATCGAAGCGCAGGATCGGATAGGTCTGCCAGTCGATGCTGGTGATCCTGGCGTCGTCGAAACTGACGCTCTCGTACAACGTCCAGCTCATCGATTGCACGATGGCGCCCTCGATCTGGTTGGTCAGCCCGTTCGGATTGACCACCTGACCGCTGTCGACGGCTGCGACCGCACGGACCAGCCGCGCGCGACCGGTCTCGCGGTCGACCTCGACCTCGCTCGCGATGGCGCAATAGGCCGCGAGATTCTTGTAGCGCGCAAAGGCAAAGCCGTAGCCGCGATCCTGCGGCGGCGTCTGCGTCGCGCGCCAGCCAAAGCCTCGCGCCGCCGTCTCGATGACCTCGCGGCCCCTGGGATCCTCGAGATGCTTCAGCCTGAAGGCGACGGGGTCGGCACCAGCGAGGCCAGCGAGTTCGTCCATGAAGCTCTCGATCGAAAACACATTGTGATAGGCGCCGAGCGAGCGCATCGCCGATACCCGCAGCGGCATGTCCGGAATGAAATGGTGCACCACATGTGCATTCGGAAAGCTGTAGATCGGGATCGCGTTGCGGTCGCCGCCGCCTTCCGGCAGCGGAATGGGTTTTGCGGGGGGCACCGCGAAGGGTTGCGCCATATGCTGCGCCGCCAGCAAACACCCCGCGCCGCCCGGCCGCATCGAATGGGTGTTGCTCCAGACCTCGAAATTCCAGTCGGCGATCCTGCCCTCGCCGTCGAGCGAGGCCTTCAGCCTGGTCAGCATCGCGGGTCCAAACGGCTCCCAGGCGTGTTCCTGCTCGCGCATCCATTGCACGCGCACCGGGATGTCCGGCATGGCGCGCGCGATCAATGCCGCATCCGCCGCGGCATCATCGGCGCCGTTGTGGCCGTAGCAGCCGGAGCCCTCGACATGAATGCAGCGGACATCCGCAGGCTCCATATGCAGCATCTGCGCGATGCCCGCGCGGTCGGGATAGACGCCCTGGGTGTGGGTCCAGACCGTCATCCTGCCGTCCTTGAACTGGGCAACCGCGCAGGAGGGTCCGATCGAGCCATGAGATTGATAAGGCCGCGTGTAGCTGGCTTCGATGGTCTTCGCGGCGTTGACGGATGGGTCATTGCGCTGAAAAATCGTGGTATCCTGCGACGGCAATCCGGTCAGGACCGCGACAAGATCGTCCTGCTTGGGCAGGCGCGAGCGCTCCTGCCATGTTGCGGCCGCTGCAAGCGCCTTCATCGCCTTGACCGCCTGGAATTCCTTGACGGCCGTCACCGCGAGGAAGTTGCCGTCCCGGATCACCTTGACGATACCCGGCATCTTCTGGATCGCGGCGGTGTCGCAACCGGTCAGTTGCGCGCCATAGCTCGGCGGCCGCACCACGCGCGCATGCACCATGCCCGGCAGCCGCATGTCCTGGACATAGGCCGCGCCACCCGTCACCTTGGCCGGAATATCGACGCGCGGGATCGGCTGCCCCATCACCGTGAACGCCGCGGGATCCTTCAGGTTCGAGGTCGGCTGCGCCTGCACATGCAACGTGTCGGCCGCGACCAGTTCGCCGTAACCAAGGCGCCGACCGTCCGGCGCGATCACCGCGCCGGCCTCGGTGCGCAGATTTTCCGCCGGCAACTCCAGCCGCTTGGCGGCCTCGCCGACCAGAAGCGCACGCGCTTGCGCGGCCGCGTTCTGGATTGCGGTCCCGCTGTCCTGCATCGAATGGCTGCCGGAGGTGTAACCCTCATTGGCAGTGAGCGCGGTATCGGCGGTGACGACCTTCAGCGACGCGAAGGCGACGCCCAGTTCTTCGGCCGCGATTTGCTGGAAGGCGGTCTTGAATCCCTGTCCCAGCTCGGCCTTCCCGGTGAACACCGTGATCGCGCCGTCGGCATCGATCCGAAGCCAGGAATCCAGATAGGGCGACGTCTTCAGACTGCCGGGCGGCCTCGGCGCCGCTCCCGGCGCGGCTTGATCCTCGGCATGGGCGCCGCGCAGCGAGAAACTCACGATCAGCGCGCCGCTGCCGGCAAGCATCTGGCGGCGATCGAGAATGACGGGCGCGTTCATTGGGCGCTCCCGTTGTCCATCGGGGACAGTTCGGCCGTATCCATCAACCGCGCGGCACGGCGCACCGCCCGCAGGATCCGCATGTGGGTGCCGCAGCGGCACAGATGCGGCGCGAGCTCGGCGCGGACCTGCTCGTCGCTCGCCTTGGGATTTCGCTGCAGCAGCGCTTGCGACCGCATCATCATTCCGGCGATGCAATAGCCGCATTGCGCCGCCTGCTCTTCCATGAAGGCGCGCTGGATCGGCGCCGGCTCGGACAGCGTGCCGAGACCTTCCAAAGTCGTCACCTGCTTGCCCTCCAGCAGCACCAGGGGCGTCACGCAGGACAGCACGGCCTTGCCATCGACGATCACCGTGCAGGCGCCGCATTGGCCGAGACCACAGCCGAATTTGGCGGCATTGAGCTTGAGATCGTCGCGCAGCACATAGAGCAACGGCGTATCCTGATCGGCATCGATCTGATGATCGTGGCCGTTGACCTTCAACGTCATCATGGCTTGTCTCGCTGCGCTGGATCGGCGGGCGCATTCTGCGGGCCTGCCGAAGTCTGGAGAAATGCGGTCTGCGTCCGCCTGGCGTCCTCGACCGTCGTTTCGACGTCGCGCCATGCCGGCCGCTTGCTGAAGCGGGCGCGGAGATAATTCAGCACGGCCGCGATCTGCGCATCGTTCATGCTCGCGGCAAAGCCCGGCATGATCGGGCTGCGCTCGCCCTCGACCGGGCGAATGCCCGAGAGCACGATATTGGCGAGGTTGCGGGCATCAGGCCCGTCGATCGCGGTCGAGAGGCCGAGATTGATTCCGCCATAGGGCGGCGACCGGCCGCTCTCGTGGCAGCTTGCGCAGGCCGCTTCGTAGATCGCGGCGCCCGGCGAAACCGTGGCCTCTGGAGGCGGCTTGGCCTGTGCGAGCACGGCCTCGGTTTGGCGTTGTCGCTCCGGCGTCGGCGGACCGAATACGCTGGCCATATAGGTCGCGATGGCGTGAACGTCACTTGATGGCACCGACGACAGATTGCTCACCACTTCCGCCATCGGTCCCCGAGCTGTGCCGTGCTCGGGATGCCAGCCGTCACGCAAGTAGGCGTAAAGCGCCTCCGCGTCCCATGGCACCGGCGCTGGCGATTGCGCGTTGATCGCATAGGCCCGCCAGTTGTCGACGTCGCCGCCGGCAAATGTCGCGGTTGCGCGCTCGGCGCCGAACGCGTTGCGCGGGGTATGGCAGGCGCCGCAATGCGCGAGCCCTTCCACTAGATAGGCGCCGCGGTTCCATGCTGCGCTCTTGCTCGGGTCCGGTCGATAGCTGTCGCGATGAAAGAAAAGCACTTTCCACCCCGCAACCAGGAAGCGCTGATCGAAAGGAAAGGACAACTCGTTCTTGCGGGGCGGCGCATGAACCGCCTCACGCGTCATCAGGTAAGCGTAGAGCGCGCGGTCGTCGGCATCGCTGACATTGGTGAAGTGATCATAGGGAAAGGTCGGATAGAGGTGCCGGCCGTCGCGATCGACCCCGGCGCGCATGGCACGCCGAAAGGCCGCCTCCGACCACCGGCCGATGCCGGTTTCCGCGTCGGGCGTGATGTTGGAGGAGAAGATCGTGCCGAACGGAGTCGGAACCGGAAGTCCGCCGGCGAAATTGCGGCCGCCACGCACGGTGTGGCAATCGTTGCAATTGCCGATCGCCGCCAACTCGCGGCCGCGCTTGACGATATCGGGATCGAAGGATTGCGGCAGCGGTGGATCGACCGCGGCGATCGCCGGCCGCCATATCATCGCAAACGCGGCACCGCCGCCGCCGATGACGACCGCGGCCAAGATGGCGCCGATAAGTTTTGATCTGACCATTACGCAACAACTTTTTGCGGTACCTAGCACAATCCTGCACCATTGCCGAGCCGCACGGCTCCGTTCACCGCGTGTTGATCTGGGCTCAAGAGCAGGCATCGCGATCGGCTCACCGCCGAGGAACCCGCGGGGCGCCCGAGCGTTCATCACCCAGACCAAGCCAAGAGCTCCTGGAACGCGAGCTGTTGGATAGCCCTTTGTAACAAGAGTCCTTCAATGGTCAGAGAAGGTCCAGCACAGCCGGCGCCGCCGCCGAAGCAGGAGCCGTATCCCGCCGACAAGGCGCGGGGTGGCGATATCATGCTGGATACGCCGCTCAAGCGCGGGGTGTTCGCCGCAGGGCTCGCCGGTGCGGTCGTTCTGGTCCTGGTTCTCGGTCTCTTGCGCTGAGGGAGACAGTTCGATGCGAGAAAAGAGGCGTTCGAAAGCGCTCGGTGCCTCGATCATGATCGAGATGGCCTGTCATGCCGCCATGGGCGTCGCGCTCGGTCTCGGATTTTCCTTCGCCCTGGCGCAGATCGATTCATCCGCGATCGCATCGCTGATCGCCCACAGTGCCAACCCAACAACCACGACGATCATCATCGTCAGCTATTTCACGCTGGCGTTCGCCGTTGGTGCGAGCCTCACCGGCTTTGTGTTTACGATGATGCAAGAACGCTGAGGCTTCAACGCCGAGGCTTCAACGCCGAGCCTTGAACGCCGAGCCTTGAACGCCGAGCCTTGCCGGCTCTGTCACTCGGCAAGCAATGATCCGTCAATTCAATAGAGCCCGACCTCGATGGCTTTCTCGTCCGCAATGGTCTTCAGCCGCTCGGCATAGTCGGCCAGCAGGTCGCCACGTTGCCCCTGCTCCAGCCTGGCGGGTCCAAAGGCGATCTGCGGCCTCAGGACCTCGAAACCCACGAATTGCAGCATGCCCCGCTGCACCGGCCGGAGAATGGCATCGATATCGCCGTTGAATCCGCCCTCCACATAGGCCGGCGGCGGACCGCCCGTCGTCAGCGCCAGCATGGCCCGCTTGCCCTTGAACACGCCATTGCCATAGAGGCGGTCCCCGCCATAGGTCCGCCCCATGGCGAACACGCGATCGACCCAACCTTTCAGGATTGCGGGAAGACCGAACCACCACAGTGGAAACTGCCAGATCATCAGATCGCACCATTCGACCTTCTGGATCTCGCCCTCGATATCATCCGCAAAGCCGTAGATTTCGGTCGCATACATTTCCTCGATCTGAGGCTTGAAGTAGTTCGGGTCCTTGACGGTGATGAAGTTGTGCCGTCCCGATACCGGGTCGAACTGCATGCCATAGAGATCGGATGTCCGGACCTCATGGCCGGCCGCGATCAGCGTCTCGGCCGCCGTACGAAACATCGCACCGTTGAAGCTTTGATGTTCTGGATGCGCAAGCAGGATGAACACCTTCATTGCAAATATCCCCGGCCAGACTTCTTCATGGGCTTGTTAACATGCATTGCCACAACGGATGGTCGCGCAAAATGTTACATGAATGTCACACGCACGAACATTATCCCCTCTTTCAGGTCCATTCGAGAAAGTTGATGACGAATGTTTAATGCCTGGGACTAGGCTTCCCACGAGGTGAAATTCACCGCTCTTTTCGATGTGAAAAGGAGAGCCGAAATGCCAGCCTATGTTCAGCATCACGACGTCGACACGGCCTCGGTGATTTGTCCCGGCTGTATCGGATTGCTTCCGATGTATGTGCGCGACGTCGAGCCGCACTGGAGCATGGCGAAGATCGACTTCATCTATGAATGCTCGGACTGTGGCGCGGAAGTTCGCCACACCGTGAGGAAGCCGGGCGCCCGGCACTGAGGCGGCAAGACCAGACGGCTTGTTCGTTTGAACGCCGTCCTCGATCAGATCAGACAAATGAGAACCGCCGCGCAACTTGCGCACGGGTCCAATTGCAGAGTGACCAAATCTAGACCGCGATTACCTTAACGGACGGCCGATTGAGAGTCGGCCTCGTTGAGGTTGCACTCCCTGAAGTGGAACGCGATCTCGTCAAGCGCGCGTTGCTCCCACTCCTCGGCTTGCGCCAGCCAGAACACTTTCCGTTCCGAATCGAGCGCGGCGCGCTCTCGGCACATGTATTCCTGGCTGCGTATCTCGACGAGCTTGTTCATGATCTCCACTCCGGCGTGAAGCCACTGACAGCAGGCAACATAGCAGACCTGACGCAGCTGCCGCAACGTCGGCTGCTTAAGCCCGCGGCATTACATGCATGCGACGGCCGCACTGCAATATATGGCCGAAATCAGGCTGCCCAAAAGACTGCGATCAACGACGGACGTAGCAGTGAAATCCGCCATAGATGCCGGCGCGGTCCAGTTCAAAGCCGACGGCGCTGCGCTCATCATCGCGCAGCCAGATGTCCCGCAGCGGGGCGAGTTCCTGTCCTTCCAGTGGCGACTCGACGCCGGCGGTGCGGAAGATGACGCGGACCTGATCGCTGCCGGCGCGGTCGATGGCATCCCAGAGCGCCCGGATCTCATCCGGCGCCATCCAGTCCTGCGAGTCCAGCAACACCACGGCATCGACCTCTCGCGCCGGCAGGCCTTCCAGGAATTGTCGGAGATTGGCGTGGACCGGAATGATCAGCCCCGCGTCATCACGCATCCGGGCGAACTGACTCCGCTTCAGATAGGGCGGCAGGCAGCGGTCGCCCGGCCCCTTGTAGCCGCGATGCAGCGCCTGCCAGGCGAAGTAGTTGGTGTCGTTTGGATAGCCGTTGATCAGGCGCAACAGCCGCTCGAGAAGCACTTCGTTGAGCGGCGCACCGCCTCCGAGCAGCGCCCGCTGCTGCGGCGGAATGCCGAGGCTGAACAGCAAGGCCGGCGTTCGCGTCAAAAGACGCGCCAGCCGCGAATGGAATAGACGATGCAGCCGATCGAGCGCCTCGATGCGCGCGGGGGCATCGACGCTGCCGGTCAAAAGCACGGCCAGATCGATTCCGGCGAGTTTCGCTGCGACATGCGCGAGGCCGATGAAGCGACCGAGCATGCCGTGACGGTAAAAGCCGTTGGTGAAATAGACATGCCGCGGACGTCCGATGACGTTGCGCTTGTCCCAGTAGGCCCGCGCCTCGGGGTCGAGCAGCGGTCGCAGCCGCTCACGGTAGACCCGGGCGTTGGTTGCCGACGATGCTTCGCCGAAGAACTGCCAGAATTCGGCATAGGTGGAGAGGGTCCGGATACCAGCGAGCTTCAACTTGAGCAGTGAAAGATGGGCTTCGTTGAGGTCGACGGCGTAGACCTGGGCGGGTTGCGCCATCAGGTAGGACAACGCGTTGCAGCCGCCGGACGAGATGGTGACGATGGTCGATCCCAACGGCAATTGCAGCGCGGCGAGGTCGGCTTCCGGATCTTCCCATATCTGGGTATAGACCAGACGGCGGAACCAGAACGCGAAGATCCTGTCCCAGAGGGTCGCTTCATCCTGCGTCCTGCTGTTGCGCACCGCATCGGCGATCAGTTGCGTGTTCATTCCTGCCTCGAATCAGCAATTCGAACACGCTATCGTTCCCGCAATGCAGTTTTGCGACAGCCCGACAGCACTCTCCCGCGCCTGAGAGCGCGCTTGTCACATGCTTGTCGCGCGAACATCGCAAGGAGCTAATGATCATCTGCCGGATGAGGCGAACGAATGTCGGTTTATCCTTTCGAGATCGATGAAGAAGCCGCGCCAGCCGGCGATGCTACGCGGCGGATGAACCGGATGTATCGCCAGCAGCGCCATATCTACGATGCGACACGGCGGTACTACCTGCTCGGCCGAGATCGGATGATCGCAAATTTGCGGCCTCGGGCGGACGCGAACGTGCTGGAAATCGGCTGCGGGACCGGCAGAAACCTCGTCCGTGCCGCGCGCCTTTATCCGTCCGCCAGATTCTTCGGCATCGATGTGTCGACAGAGATGCTGACGTCCGCGATCACCGCGATTTCACGGGCCGGGCTGAGCG
>NZ_JBAURI010000562.1:0-3047 GCF_049581145.1 Bradyrhizobium sp. | reverse complement strand
GCCTCCGGCAGCACGCCGAGCGCCAGCCCGTCAATGATGATGGGGCGGCCGGCCGGCACGGCCAGCAGCCGCGCCCGTGCCGCCGCACGCGTCGCGTCGTCAGGTGCGGGAAAACCATCTCCCAGGTCGAGGAGATCGATTTGCCAGCCGAGCTCGCCGAGTTCGGCCATCATGCGCCGGTCATAGGCATAGCCGCCGGTCAGGGACGCAAGATCACCGGGCACCGCGAACGCAAGGCACTTCACCACAAA
Organism: Bradyrhizobium sp.; assembly: GCF_049581145.1. Classification (GTDB taxonomy): domain Bacteria; phylum Pseudomonadota; class Alphaproteobacteria; order Rhizobiales; family Xanthobacteraceae; genus Bradyrhizobium. Next base: position 2,796 of record NZ_JBAURI010000562.1, on the reverse strand, counting down.
TTGGCCTCGTACCAGGCCCGCGCGACATGGGACTCGGAGATGGTCACGCGGATCGCCTTGAGTTCGCGGCCGTCGCGACCGAGCTCGCTGGCGCGGGCATTGTTCGCCAGAGCGTCGAAGATATGTTTGGTGAGGAATTCGGTGGTGGTGTTGCGACCGCTGAATTCGGGCACATCGTCGAGATTGCGATAGTTCAGGGGGGCGAGCACCGCCTTGAGCGCGTCATGGGCGCGGCCGATGTCGATGACGATCCCGTTGCCGTCGAGCGTCTCGGCCAGAAAGGCCGCATCGACGACAAAGGTCGCGCCATGCAGCGCCTGTGCCGGCCCGAATACGGCGCCGCGGAACGAATGCGCGATCATGATGTGGTCGCGAACTTCAACAGCGAACATGGGAGCACCTCAGGGGTAGGTAATGAGTTGACAGAGGATGCCGCTGCCGGCATCGAGAATGTCGGGCAACCGCCGCGCCAGATCGTGAAACGCAACCGCCGGCGCCAGCAGGGCGTCGAGTCGCGCATCGGCCAGCAGAGCGAGTGCAGCGGCGAGCCGTCTTCCATGCGTCCATCGCGGCCGGTGCGATGGCGCAATGCGGCCGACCTGGCTCGAGACCAGACGCAGCCGCCGGCTGTGAAAGGCGCCGCCGAGTGACGCCGTCACCGCTGCGTTGCCGTACCAGCTCAATTCAAGCACGGTGGCCTCGTCGCCTGCGAGCGCAAGCGCGGTGTCAAGTCCGGCCGGATGGCCACTGGCGTGAACGACGAGATCACAGTCACCCTTTGCCGCTTCGGGTCCTGCAAAATGAACACCGAGAGCGCGCGCCAATTCCCTGCGCGCCGGATTGATGTCGACCAGCGTCACCTCCGCGCCCGGCAGTCTGCCGCATAAATACGCGACCAGCGCGCCGACTGTGCCGGCGCCGACCACCGCGATGCGGTCCGCCGGGCCGGGCGCCGCGTCCCAGACCGCATTGAGCGCGGTCTCCATATTGGCGGCCAGCACTGCGCGTTCGGGCGGAAGGTCATCCGGCAGCGCGATGGCCGCGCTCGCGGGGATGTTGAATAGATCCTGATGCGGATGGAGCGTGAACACCAGGCGCCCGAGCTGGGCTTTGGGGCCACCTTCGATCCGGCCGACCGTGGCATAGCCATATTTGACCGGAAACGGAAACGCGCCTTCCATGAAAGGCGCGCGCATCCGCCGAACTTCGCTTTCGGGTACGCGGCCACCGAACACCAGCGCCTCGGTGCCGCGGCTGAGCGCACCAAACTGCGCGCGCACGCGGACTTCGTCCGCGCCGGGGGGAGCGAGATTTTCCTGCCGGAGCTCGGCTTGTCCGGGCCGGCTGTACCACAGCGCGTGAGCTATTTCGTCGGTCCGTCGTGTCGGCAATCGCATTCGTTCCCCGGTTGGAATGACTCTCCGGCTGTCGTGTTATAGCATTCGGTCCAGTCTGTCTCTTGGGGGATAAGCTAGATGTTGGAGCGCCTGCCAGCTGACGTCGTCGAGCTCGACGCCGGAAGCAATCTTGCCGGCCGCCGGATGCTGTTCGCCGTTCTGTTCGCGGCGACCATGGCGGGATCGCTGGCGCTTGCCGCGCTGGCATTGTCGCCGGGCGGCTTCGACCCGGTTGACGTTGCGCTGCTCGTGCTGTTCGGGGTGACGCTGCCCTGGATGGTGGCGGGGTTCTGGAACGCCGTGATCGGGTTTCTGATCATGCGTTTGAGTGCTGACCCGATTGCCGCAGTGATGCCGATGGTCGCGGAAATCCGCGGCGACGAGCCGGTGACCGCGTCGACCGCGATCCTGCTGTGCATCCGCAACGAACTGGCCGAGCGGATGATCCGCAACCTCGAGCCGATGCTCGCGGGCCTTGACGCCGCCGGCTGCGCCGCGCGTTTTCATCTCTACCTCCTCAGCGACACCAGCGACGCGCAGATCGCAGGAAACGAGGAGGCGTTGTTCGCGGCCTTGATGTCGCGTTGGCGCGGCCGCGTGGCGATCACCTATCGGCGACGCGGCGTCAATACCGCCTACAAGGCCGGCAACATCCGCGAATTCTGCGAGCGCTGGGGCGCCCTGCATGACTTTGCGGTCACGCTCGATGCCGACAGCGTCATGACGGCCGATGCCATCCTCCGCCTCGTCCGCATCATGCAGGCCAATCCGAATTTGGGCATTCTCCAGGGCCTGGTTGTCGGTCTCCCCTCGACCAGCGCGTTCGCACGCATGTTCCAGTTCGGCATGCGGCTCGGGATGCGGTCCTACACCATCGGCAGCGCATGGTGGCAGGGCGATTGCGGGCCCTATTGGGGTCACAACGCGGCGCTGCGACTCAAACCCTTTATCGCCCATTGCGAGCTTCCGATCCTGTCTCGGGCGGGAGAAGAAGAGCGCCACGTTCTCAGCCACGACCAGATCGAGGCGGTGCTGATGCGCGCCGCGGGCTATGACGTGCGCGTCTTGCCGCAGGAGGATCTGGGCTGGGAGGAAAATCCGCCGACCCTGATCGAGTTCATCCGCCGCGATCTGCGCTGGTGCCAGGGCAACATGCAATATTGGCGTTTCCTCACGCTGCCCGGCCTCAAGCCAGTCAGCCGCTACCAGTTGGTGCTGGCGATCCTGATGTTCATCGGCTCGCCGGCCTGGATCGGGTTGCTCGTTTTGGGCACGCTGGCCGCCGCATGCGCCGAGACACCCGCAAGCTTCATTCGTCCCGACGCAGGCATCGCGCTGTTCGTGTGCGTGCTGGTGATGTGGTTTTCACCGAAGATCGCAAGCGCGATCCATGTTCTGC
>NZ_JBAURI010000561.1:0-9214 GCF_049581145.1 Bradyrhizobium sp. | reverse complement strand
GTCTGGTACTGGGCCTCGCCGATCGAGGCGCGGCTCTGCGCGGCGCAGGAGGTGGCGCTGGTCGGCGGCGGCAATTCCGCAGGCCAGGCCGCGGTGTTTCTCTCCGGCCACGCCAGCAAGGTCACCATGATCATCCGCGGCGGCGGGCTGGGCGCCAGCATGTCGCGCTATCTGATCGAGCGCATCGAGGCGACGCCGAATATCGAGCTGATGTTCAATACCGAGGTGGTCGGGCTCGAGGGCGGCCAGGATGCCTCGCTGGAGCGCGTGCGCTGGCGCAGCCGGCTGTCCGGCGAAGAGATGAGCCATGACATCCGCAATCTGTTCCTGTTCGTCGGCGCCGATCCCGCTACCTCCTGGCTCGACGGCTGCGGCGTCACGCTCGATCGCGGCGGGTTCGTGGTGACCGGCGCGCAGTCCGAGCTCAACCAGGGCCGGCTCGTGGCGCAGCTCGAGACCTCGGTGCCGGGCGTGTTCGCGGTCGGCGACGTGCGTTCGGGCTCGGTCAAAAGGGTGGGCGGCGCAATCGGCGAGGGCGCACAGGTGGTGGCGGCGCTGCACGGCTTTCTCGGCGACACCGCGACGCCGACATTGTAGCAGGGCACGCATGGCAAAAACGGGCTGCACGCATATCGCCACCATCCGCACCGTCACGCCGAGCGCCCTGGGGTGCGAGGAATGCCTCAAGAGCGGCGATGTGTGGCTGCATCTGCGGATCTGCCGCAGCTGCGGTCACGTTGGCTGCTGCGACGATTCGCCCAACAAGCACGCCACCCGGCATTTTCATGCCACCGGTCATCCGATCATCGAAGGCTACGATCCGCCGGAAGGCTGGGGCTGGTGCTACGTCGATGAGGTGCTGTTCGATCTGTCGGACCGAAAGACGCCACACAACGGTCCGATCCCGCGCTATTATTGAAGACGTATCGAGCGGTAAAGACGAGCCTCGCGATGCAGCGTGCTCGTCGAGCGCTTCAATCAATCTGCTGGATGGACGAAGGCCGCGCCAAGTGATGCCGAAGTTTTGGAGTTTTGCGACCGTCGAAATCGGCATGTTGGGTGCTGGCGCCATTCGTGACGTTTGTGCAACGGCTCGGCCATCACATTTGCGTTTCCCGCTGGTTGCGGCGGGGGCGAATTGCGGTTCTGTGGCCGGCGTGACGTGGAAATTTGCCGGGATGCGTCTTAGCATCGATCCGGTTCTGCAACTGGAGCGCGTGCCATGATGCTGGGAATGAGCCTGTCCACGTTCACGATGGTCCATGTCGTCATCAGCCTGATCGCGATCGTCGCCGGGCTTGTGGTGATGTTCGGAATGCTCGGCTCCAAGGCGATGCCGGGTCTGACCGCGATCTTTCTGTTGTTCACGATCCTGACCAATGTCACCGGCTTCATGTTTCCGTTCGAGCAGCTGTTGCCCTCGCACATGATCGCGATCCTCTCGCTGGTGCTGCTGGCCGTTGCCTGCGTCGCACTCTATGTCATGCAGGTGTCAGGGCCGTGGCGCTGGATCTATGTGGTGACGGCGCTGGCCTCGCTGTATCTCAATATGTTCGTCCTGATCGTCCAGGCCTTCCTCAAGATACCATCGCTGCACGAGCTGGCGCCGGGCAATCCGCCCAATGGGCCGGCCTTCGCCGTGGTGCAGGGCATCGTGCTGGTGTTCTTCGTCGTCGTGATCGCGGCCGAGGTGCGGCGGTTCAAGCCGCTATCTGCATAGGTTGCGATAACCAAGCTTTGAAGTGCGCGGAGGGTGAGCGCGAGACGATGGGCTGACCAACGGGGCTGATCAACCTAATGAAAGGCTTACGCTATGCCGACCATCAAGACCAAAGACGGTACCGAGATCTATTACAAGGACTGGGGAGCCGGCCAACCGGTCGTGTTCTCGCACGGCTGGCCGCTGACGGCCGATGCCTGGGACGCCCAGATGCTGTTCCTCGGCCAGCACGGCTATCGCGTCATCGCCCATGACCGGCGCGGCCATGGCCGCTCCAGCCAGCCTTGGGACGGCAATGACATGGACCATGCCGCCGACGATCTCGCCGAACTCGTCGCCAAGCTCGAGCTGAAGGATGCGGTCCATGTCGGCCACTCCACCGGCGGCGGCGAAGTCGCGCGCTATATCGGCCGCCACGGCTCGAGGCGGGTCGCGAAAGCGGTGCTGCTCAGCTCCGTGCCGCCCTTGATGCTGAAGACGGAAAACAATCCGGAAGGGCTGCCGCTCTCGGTGTTCGACGGACTTCGGGCTTCCACCATCGCCAACCGCTCGCAGTTCTTCCTCGACCTCACCATGCCCTTCTACGGCTACAATCGGCCGGGCGCGAAGGTCTCGGAGGGGGTGCGCCAATCGTTCTGGATGCAGGGCATGATGGCCGGCCACAAGACGGCGATCGACTACATCAAGGCGTTTTCCGAAACCGACTTCACCGAAGACCTGAAGAAAATCGACGTGCCGACTTTGGTCGCGCATGGCGACGACGATCAGATCGTGCCGATCGTCGCCTCGTCGCTGAAATCTGCGAAGCTGATCAGGGGTGCGACCTTGAAGGTCTATCCCGGCGCGCCCCATGGCCTCGCCACCACGCATGCCGGCCAGTTCAACGCCGACCTGCTGGCGTTCATCAAGGGATAGATTTTTCGGTTGGGCCGGAAGCTGGCGCGGCGACCGGCCGCGCCGGTGGCAGGTGTCCGCAACGGCGATCGGCGTTTGACGGAGATATCACCATGACCGGCTGGACCACGGCAGACATTCCACCGCAGGGCGGCAGGCTTGCCGTGATCACCGGCGCCACCGGCGGGCTCGGCTACGAGACGGCGCTGGCGCTGGCGCGTGCCGGCGCAACCGTCGTGCTCACCGGCCGCAATCATGCCAAGGGCGAAGCCGCGCTCAGGGAAATCCGCGCGCAACGGCCGGACGCGGCGGTCAGCTATCAGACGCTCGACCTGGCGAGCCTGGCATCTGTGACGGATTTCGCCGCGCGCTTTGCCGCCGCGCACCACTCGCTTGATCTGTTGATCAACAATGCCGGGGTCATGGCGCTGCCGACGCGGCAAACCACGGCGGACGGTTTTGAGATGCAGCTCGGCGTCAACTATTTCGGCCACTACGCGCTCACCGCACGGCTGCTTCCGCTGCTGCGCCGCGGCAATGCCCCGCGGGTGGTCAACCTGTCCAGCCTCGCGCATCGCATGGCGCGGATCGATTTCGGCGATCTGCAGGGCGCGCGGTCCTATGTGCCGTGGCGGGCCTACTGCCAGTCCAAGCTCGCAATGCTGATGTTCGCCCTCGAACTGCAGCGCCGCAGCGCCGCCGCCGGCTGGGGCCTGATGAGCAATGCCGCGCATCCCGGCTATGCGCGGACCGACATCATTGCCAATGGGCCCGGCCTCGACCGCTGGACCTGGCACATCAACAGGCTCTTCGTGCAGCCCTATTTCAGCCAGTCGGCCGCCGAAGGCGCGCTGCCGACCCTGTTCGCCGCCATCTCGCCGGAGGCGAAAGGCGGCGGCTATTACGGGCCGGACTGGTTCTATGAGTTGAAGGGATCGCCGGCACCGGCGAAAATCATGCCGCGGGCAGAAGACGCGACCGCGTCGGCGCGGCTCTGGGATGTCTCCGCGAGCTTGACCGGTATATCCTTCGATCAGGCGGCGAATGCCGCCTGAATGAACGGTGCGGCGAGGCGCGGTGCAGACGCATGAAAGTCATCCTGTTCGGCGCAACGGGCATGGTCGGACAGGGCGTGTTGCGCGAATGCCTGCGCGACCCCAGCATCGAACGCGTGCTCGCGGTCTGCCGCAGTCCGGCCGGGCAGCGCGATGCTAAACTCAGCGAAATCATCCACGGCAATTTTCTGGATTATTCGGGCATCGAACCGCAGCTTGCGGGTTTTGACGCCTGCTTCTTCTGCCTTGGCGTCTCCTCGATCGGCCTGACCGAGGAACGCTACCGGCATTTGACCTACGACATCACCATGGCGGCCGCGGCGACGCTGTCGCGGCTCAATCCCGGCATGGTCTTCATCTATGTGACCGGCGCCGGCACGGATTCGACCGAGCAGGGCCGGGTGATGTGGGCGCGCATCAAGGGCAAGACCGAGAACGACCTGCTCAAGCTGCCGTTCCGCGCGGCCTATATGTTCCGCCCCGCCGGCATTCAGCCGCTGCATGGCGTCAAGTCCAAGACCGCCTGGGTTCAGGCCTTTTATGCCGCCACCGCCCCGCTCTTGTCGCTGGTTCACCGCCTCGCACCCCGCTACATGACCACCACCGAGCAGTTGGGGAAAGCCATGGTCAAGGTGGCGCGGGACGGTTATCCGAGGGGCGTGCTGGAAAGCCAGGATATCAATCGGGTGTGACGACATTCCGGACTCGTTCGACGGGACCGATTCCGGTATCTCGATCTTGTCCGACCCGTCTCGAGATGCCGGGTTCGCGTCCAAGTCGGCTGTTGCCGACTTGGACGGAAAATATTGCCGAACCCGGACGGGCCCGAGCTGGCTGCGCGCGCCGGGAATGACAGTGTGGGCCCTTGAAATCGCCGCAAATTTCGAGACTTTTGCCGCAACCTCCTTCCCCCTACAATTTGTCTCCCAAAACAAGCAGGAATCGGCATGGATCGGATTCGCATCGTCGGCGGCCGCAAACTCAACGGCACCATCCCGATCTCCGGCGCCAAGAACGCCGCGCTGCCGCTGATGATCGCAGCGCTGCTGACCGACGACACGCTGATCCTCGACAATGTGCCGCGGCTTGCCGATGTCGCTCAGTTGCAACGCATTCTCGGCAATCATGGTGTCGACATCACCGCGGTGGGCAAGCGGGTCGGCGACCAGAAATATCAGGGCCAGACCCTGCGGATCTCGGCGGCCCACATCATCGACACCACCGCGCCCTACGAACTGGTGTCGCGCATGCGCGCCAGCTTCTGGGTGATCGCGCCGCTGTTGGCGCGGATGCATGAGGCGAGGGTGTCGCTGCCCGGCGGCTGCGCCATCGGCACGCGGCCGGTCGATCTTCTGATCATGGCGATGGAAAAGCTCGGTGCGGAGATCTCGATCGACGGCGGCTATGTGATCGCCAAGGCGCCGGGCGGCCTCAGGGGCGGCAGCATCGCGTTTCCCAAGGTGACGGTCGGCGGCACCCATGTCTCGCTGATGGCCGCGAGCCTGGCGAGAGGCACCACAGTGATCGAGAACGCGGCCTGCGAGCCGGAAGTCACCGATGTCGCGGCTTGTTTGAACAAGATGGGCGCTCGCATCGAGGGCGCCGGAACGTCGCGGATCGTGGTCGAGGGGGTCGACAAGCTGCACGGTGCACAGCATGCCGTGCTGCCCGACCGCATCGAGGCCGGCACCTATGCGATGGCGGTCGCCATGACCGGCGGCGACGTCCAGCTTTCCGGCGCGCGGCCCGAGCTCCTGCAATCGGCGCTCGATGTGCTGACGGCAGCGGGCGCCGAGATATCGGTCAACGACGACGGTATTCGTATCGCCCGCAACGGCGCCGGCATCCGGCCGGTGACGGTCTCGACCGCGCCGTTTCCGGGCTTTCCGACTGACCTGCAGGCGCAGTTGATGGCGCTGATGGTGCACGCGCAAGGCGCCTCCGAAATCACCGAAACGATCTTCGAGAACCGCTTCATGCATGTGCAGGAGCTGGCGCGGTTCGGCGCGCGGATCAGCCTCGACGGCGAGACCGCCCGGATCGACGGCATCGCACGGCTGCGTGGCGCGCCGGTCATGGCGACCGATCTGCGCGCCTCGGTATCGCTGGTGATCGCGGGCCTTGCCGCCGAGGGTGAGACCATGGTCAACCGGGTCTACCACCTCGACCGCGGTTTCGAGCGGCTGGAGGACAAGCTGAAGGCCTGCGGCGCCTCGATCGAACGCATCAGCGACTGACCGGATGGCCTTGTGCGCTGGCATGCGCTCGGAGTTGATCCGGGGGTAGACAGCGGTTTTGTGAATACACTACGCTCGGGCCTGAGGAGTTCCAGGTGTCGCCGCAACTCAAGCTGATCGCTCTTGACGCCGACGATCTCGCGGTGATTTCAGCGCATGTCCAGGATGCCCGGGTGCAGGTCTCCGATATCGTCTGGCGGCAGGGCGAGAAGCGGCTGGTGATCGGCATGAACCGGCTGGACTGGGAGCAGACGCTGGCTGGCGAGACCGCGCCGCGCCGTCTGATCGCGGCGCTGCGCTTCGACCGGGTGCTGGCCTGCAAGTCCCGCAACATCGACCTCGCGGCGCCCGAGGTTGTGCTCGATCTGTTGGGAATCGAGTTCCATCCGGGAGAGGCGCCCGGCGGCAGCGCGCTCCTGATGTTCACCGAAGGCGGGGCGCTGCGGCTCGACGTCGAGTGCCTGGAATGCGAATTGACCGACCTCGGGACCGACGATCTCGGCGCCAGCGATTCAGGCGACGACGAGCCGCCGCTGGGCCCCGGGACTTAGCCAGAATTGGTGTTGTCGCCGCGAAGGCTGGGACCCATAACCTCAGGCCTCGTAGCCCCACGCCTCGTTGTCACATCGGATGTGGCCCCGGCGTAGCGCGAAACGCCTGCCGCTGCCATGAGCCCCGGCGACCGCTTGGCGTTGGCCGGGACGACATCGGCAGGCGGGGTTGACGGCGGTTGGCCGCCGCGCCATTGCAGGTGGGCTCATCCGAATTCCGCCGGAACATCGCCATGCCGATTCGTCTAGACCGCTCCAGCGCCGATTTCGACGGACGATTCGCGACATTTCTCGGCGCCAAGCGCGAGGCTTCGGCCGATGTCGAGGCTGCGGCGCGGGCGATCGTCACCGATGTGGCGGCACGCGGCGACGCGGCGCTGCTGGAGGCCACGAAAAAATTCGACCGCCTCGAGCTGGACGCGGCCGCCTTGCGCGTGACGCCGGGTGAGATCGAGGCCGCGGCGAAGGCCTGCGATGCCACGACCTTGGATGCGCTGAAATTCGCCCGCGACCGGATCGAGACGTTCCACCTCAGGCAACTGCCCAGGGATGAGCGCTTCACGGATTCGCTTGGCGTCGAGCTCGGCTGGCGCTGGAGCGCGATCGAGGCGGTCGGGCTCTATGTTCCCGGCGGCACCGCAGCCTATCCGTCGTCGGTCTTGATGAATGCGGTGCCGGCCACGGTCGCGGGCGTCACACGGCTGGTGATGGTGGTGCCGGCGCCGGACGGCAGGCTCAACCCGCTGGTGCTGGCGGCGGCGCAACTCGGCGGCGTCTCGGAAATCTACCGCGTCGGCGGCGCGCAGGCGGTGGCGGCGCTGGCCTACGGCACCGCGACCATCGCGCCGGTCGCCAAGATCGTCGGTCCGGGCAATGCCTATGTTGCCGCCGCCAAGCGGCTGGTATTCGGCAAGGTCGGCATCGACATGATCGCCGGCCCCTCCGAGGTGCTCGTGATTGCCGACGACACCGGCAATGCCGGCTGGATCGCGGCCGATCTGCTGGCGCAGGCCGAGCACGACGACAGCGCGCAGTCGATCCTGATCACCGATTCCGCATCGCTCGCCGACGAGGTCGAGCGCGCGGTGGCGTCGCAGCTCACGACCCTGCCCCGGCAAAAGATCGCCAGCGCCTCCTGGGACGATTTCGGCGCGATCATCCTGGTCAAGGATCTCGCCGAGGCCGTCCCTCTGGCCAACGCCATCGCCGCCGAGCATCTGGAAATCATGACCGCCGATCCGGAGGCGCTGTCGGCGCAGATCCGCAACGCCGGCGCCATCTTCCTGGGCGCGCATACGCCGGAGGCGATCGGCGACTATGTCGGCGGCTCCAACCACGTGCTGCCGACGGCCCGCTCGGCGCGGTTCTCCTCAGGCCTGGCCGTGCTCGATTTCATGAAGCGGACGACGATCCTCAAATGCGGACCCGGGCAGTTGCGCGCGCTCGGGCCTGCCGCGATGACGCTCGGCAAGGCGGAGGGACTGGACGCGCATGCGCGCTCGGTGGGACTGCGCCTCAATCTGCCATGACCCAACAGCCTGCAGAGGAAGATCCGAACAATCGCATCGCGGCGGTGACGCTCGACGAGGAATCGATCGGGCGTTCCGGCCCCGACATCGAGCATGAGCGCGCGATCGCGATCTACGACCTGGTCGAGCAGAACCTGTTTGCGCCCGAGGGCGCCGAGGGCTTGGGGCCGTTCACCCTGCATATCGGCATCACCGGCAACCGGCTGATGTTCGACATCCGTCGCGAGGACGGCACGCCGGTGGTGACGCATCTGTTGTCGCTGACGCCGTTCCGCGGCATCGTCAAAGACTATTTCATGATCTGCGACAGTTATTATCAGGCGATCCGCACCGCGACGCCGGACAAGATCGAGGCCATCGACATGGGCCGCCGCGGCATCCATGACGAGGGCTCACGCACGCTGCAGGAGCGGTTGAAGGGCAAGGTGCGCGTCGATTTCGAGACCGCCCGACGGCTGTTCACGCTGATCACTGTCTTGCATTGGAAGGGTTAGCGCATGATCCCGATCCAGATCACGCGCAAGACAAAAGCGTAACGCGATGGCTGCGCCGCCGTCACGTGCGCGCATGCCGCAGTCCGTGTTGTTCGCCTGCGGCCTGAACAGCGTGCGTTCGCCGATGGCCGAAGGCCTGCTGCAGCAGATGTTTCCGCAGGCGCTCTATGTCCGCTCCGCCGGCGTGAAGAAGGGCGAGCTCGACCCGTTCGCTGTTGCCGCGATGGCCGAATTCGGCCGTGACATTTCCAGCCACAAGCCGATCACCTTCGACGAATTGGAGGACTGGGAAGGGCTCAATTTCGACCTCATCATCACGCTGTCGCCGGAGGCGCATCACAAGGCGCTGGAATTGACGCGGACGCTGGCCGCCGACGTTGAATACTGGCCGACGCCGGATCCGACCGGCGCGGAGGGCAATCGCGAACAGAAGCTCGCCGCCTATCGTGAGGTCTGCGACATGCTGCTCGCGCACATCCGTCGGCGCTTTGCCCGCACCGGCGCCGCGAGCGACTAGACGCCCGATTCCTTGCAACCCGTCATGTCCTAGCCTTCAGATGTCATCCTGAGGCATGGTCCAGAGCGGTCTTCCGATTTTCAGAAATTATTCTTGACGCTCACCCCAAATCACCTGCATAGTCCCGCCATCCTGTCCCACAGAGGGGCGTTCCGGATCGTCCAGAGACGCGGGGCAGGATGCGGTGGACGCGGCAGCGTCAGGCGTGACACGTGAT
>NZ_JBAURI010000560.1:0-3047 GCF_049581145.1 Bradyrhizobium sp. | reverse complement strand
GCCCACGACTGTTGCCACAAACGCGGGCGCCGCTGCTGGCCCGGCTGCCACCGAGCCGCCCAGAACCGAGGTCGCGCGGCTGCCGACGGTGGATAGCTGGATCCTGCGGGAGGTCTCCCATGGTGGCGCGTTGATCGAGGGGCGCCAGGGACTGTACGAGGTCTATGCCGGCGATCCCGTGCCGGGGCTGGGCAAGGTCGATGCGATCCGAAAGCAGGACGGACGCTGGGTGGTCGTGACGTCGCGCGGCCTGATCGTCGCGCGCTAGTTTTTCTCGTGTCGGGATTTTGACGCCAAAGCGGTGCAAAAGCGCTTCACTGCGACGTGAAGCGCTTTCTGCTTGAATAGACATTTTTGCGTGGTGTTAGTCCCGGCATGACCAGCACTCCGCGATATCTCCTCATCCTTCCCGTTCTCTTTGGTGGTGCGTTGTGTGCCGCCCTGTCTGCTACCCAGCCGGCCCGGGTCGTTGAACGCGCCGCGCTGACGCACGGTACCGCAATCGTCGATCCCGCCGCATTGCGCGAGCTCGACGGCGGCCGGTTCAGTCTCGCCCGCATGCTGGCGCAAGGCACGTCGGCCGACAAATCCAACGATGCACCGCTCGCCGATCGCGAGTTGTTCGCACTGCCTTCGATGCTGGCGGTGCGCAAGGCGCTGGAAGCCGATTTCGACCGCTATGTCGAAAAGCACGAGGCCACTGTCCCCAACGAGAGCATCGGCGTCGGGTCGGCGTTCGATTTCCAGCTGTTCGACCGCGCGCTGCTCGATGCGTCCGATGCGCGTTTCGTGCTGTCCGGCATCGTCAACCGGATGGACCGCGCCTACGTGTCGGAGAAGAACTGCGGCGAGATCCGGTTGATCTATCGCATGACGCGGACCGGCGCGGCCAAGATCGGCGAGCTCGACGTCTCGCCGCGGCTGCCGATGACGCTGAACATCGTGCTGAAGGCCAAAGGTGATGACAGCGATCACGCCGGTGGCGGCGCTATCACCTGCGCCGAGATCGCCCGGCGCTGGCTTGCCGCCGGCGAACTGACCTCGACCGGCGCGGAGCTTGCGGAAAAACTCACCGCGAAAGGCGGCGCGCTCGACCTGATTGCGCCCGAGAACATCTATCGCATGGAAACCAACCTGCAGATCGCCCATGTGCCGAAATCGGCGACGCACGAATTCCGCACGGATTATCTGATGAAGGTGTTTGACTACGACGCGAGCTCCGCGACCTTCCAGGAGGCGGTGCTGGAAAATCAGATCGACCGCGACCGGCTGTTGGCGGATGAAAACCTGCGGCGCGAATTCAAGACCTGGCTGCTCGATCCCAGCCATTTCAACGAACTCGATCGCGGCACCCTGCTGATCCCCGACCAGTTTCTTGCCAAGAGCGCGATCGCGCCGACGCCGATCGGATTTTCGGCCTCCGAGATGCAGCCGGCGTTCGGGCTGGTGCAGGGCGAGGACCAGACCGACAATCCCGTGTTCAGCGAGAGCGATGTCGTCACCGCGTTGCAGAATGCAACGGAGCACGGCGTGGACTTGCAGAACATTCACTCGGCCGCGGGCTTCGAGCGTCGGCTCAACGACATCACGTGCGGGGGCTGCCATCAGACCCGCGGTATCGGCGGCTTTCATTTCCCCGGCGTCGACTGGATGGCCGCCAAGCCCGACAATTCGGTCGTGGTTCCGGCCTCGCCGCACTTCTTCGGCGATCAGGTCCGCCGTCGCGACATCATCACCGCGTTCGCCGATGGCAAGATGCCGGACTTCTCGCGCGGGTTTGCCAGCCGTCCGCAATCGCGCGGCAGCAGCGAATTGGCCGGCACCGAGTACGAGGATGGCTGGGGTGCGCATTGCTATGCGCCAAGCGAGCACCCGGCGGAGACAGACAAGAGTTTTGCTTCCTGGACCTGCGCCGAGGGCTTGTCCTGCCAAGTGATGAGCAGGACGTCGCGGATGGGGATGTGTTTCATCAAGACCCGCCCAGATTGACAGTGGGCTGACCGATCGTGTTTCATCGCTGCAACCAAGAATGTTGCGGGATGGAACATGGACGAGGTCATCATCGTCGGCGCCGGGATCGGCGGCCTGACGCTCGGACTCGCGCTGCACCAGGCGGGCATGCCCTGCCGGATCTTCGAATCCGTCCCCGAACTCAGGGCGGTCGGGGTCGGCATCAATCTCTTGCCGCATGCCACCAGGGAACTGGCGGCGCTCGGCCTCGAAGCGGCGCTGTCGCGGGTTGCGATCGAGACCAGCGATGCAACCTTCTTCAATCGCTTCGGGCAACTGATCTATCAGGAGCCGCTCGGGCGCGCAGCCGGCTATCATCATCCGCAATTCTCGATCCATCGCGGCGATCTGCAGATGGTGCTGGTCGAAGCCTTCCGCGCGCGGCTGGGGAGCGATCGCCTCGTCACCAATCGCCATTGTCTCGGCGTCGAACAGGATGACAGCGGCGTCACCGTGACATTCTCCGATGAGCCCGGCGGCGCCGGATGCTTCACCGCGCGCGGCAAGGTCGCAATCGCCTGCGACGGCATCAACTCGGCGATCCGCAGGCAGTTCTTCCCGCAGGAAGGCGATCCGCGCTATTCCGGCGTCAACATGTGGCGCGGCGTGACGCGGTGGCAACCGATCCTGTCGGGCGCCAGCATGATCCGGGCGGGGTGGTTGTCGCACGGCAAGATGGTGATCTATCCGATCCGCGCCGCTGACAGCGACGGCCTGCAGCTGGTCAACTGGGTCGCCGAGATCGAGACGCCGAATTATCGCAAGCGGGACTGGAACCGGACCGGCAGGCTCGATGATTTCATCGGCGCGTTCGAAAACTGGCATTTCGATTGGCTCGACGTACCGGCCTTGATCCGCGCAGCGGACAGCGTGCTGGAATTCCCGATGGTGGATCAGGACCCATTGCCGCGCTGGAGCTTTGGCCGCGTGACATTGCTTGGCGACGCCGCGCACCCGATGGTGCCGCGCGGCTCCAATGGTGCGGGGCAGGCGATCCTCGACGCCCGGGCGCTGACCGCGGCGCTACTCGGCCATGG
>NZ_JBAURI010000559.1:0-1703 GCF_049581145.1 Bradyrhizobium sp. | reverse complement strand
CCTTCCGGATTGACGTAGATCAGGCCCATCTGCACGGCGCCGAGATGGCCCGCGAGCTCGCGATCGCCGCTGTAGCGCTCGTCCGCCAGCCATTTGCCCTCCGGGCCCCAGTAGATGTCCTCTTCCGGCTCCCAGACGTCGGCGCGGCCGCCGCCGAAACCGAAGGTCTTGAAGCCCATCGATTCCAGCGCGACATTGCCGGCGAGAATCAAAAGGTCGGCCCAGGAGATCTTCTGGCCGTATTTCTGCTTGATCGGCCACAAGAGCCGGCGCGCCTTGTCGAGGTTGGCGTTGTCCGGCCAGCTGTTGAGCGGCGCGAAACGCTGCTGGCCCGATCCGGCGCCGCCGCGGCCGTCGCCGATCCGGTAGGTGCCGGCGCTGTGCCACGCCATACGAATGAACAGCGGCCCGTAATGGCCGAAATCGGCCGGCCACCACGTCTGCGAATCCGTCATCAGGCCACGTAGGTCCTTGATCACGGCATCGAGATCGAGGGTCTTGAATTCCTTGGCATAGTCGAACGCCTCGCCCAGCGGATTGGACAGGCTGGAATGCTGGTGGAGAACCGAGAGGTTCAGCTGGCTCGGCCACCAGTCGCGGTTGCTGTGAGCGCGGGTCGCGCCCGGAAACGGGCACTTGGTCTTGTCGTCCATTGGTGTCTCCTCCTGTCGTGAATTGCAGGCGTGCGTTCGGCGAGGGAACCTACCACCGCATTATATCAGGTAAAGTTGACTTTGGTGATTGTAACGATAAGTTATTCTGATGCTTCACGTGACGCTCAGGCAGCTTCGCTATTTCGACGCGCTGGCCCGGCATTGCCATTTCGGGCGCGCGGCGGAAGCCTGCGCGATCTCGCAGCCGGCGCTGTCGATGCAGATCAAGGAGATGGAGGACGCGCTCGGCGGCGTGCTGCTGGAGCGCGGCGCCCGGCAGGTCGCGCTGACCACGTTCGGCGAAGAAGTCGCCCGGCGCGTCCGCGACATCCTGCGCTCGGTCGACGAACTCGGCGACTTTGCGCGCGCCTCGCAGGACCAGCTGGTGGGCCGGCTGCGCATCGGCATGATCCCGACAATTGCGCCCTATCTGCTGCCGACCGTCATCGGCAATCTCACGCGCAGCCATCCCGAAATCGACATTCACGTCCGTGAAACGGTGACGCCGAAGCTGCTGCAGGAGTTGATGGAAGGCCGGCTCGATACGGCGATCGTCGCGCTGCCGGTGTCCGAACCTTCGCTGACCGAGGTCGCGTTGTTTTCGGAGAATTTCCTGCTGGTCCGGCCCGGCGCGGATCAAGGCACCGCAGCGCCGACCAGCCAGGCGCTGCGCGACATGCGCCTGCTGCTGTTGGAGGAGGGGCATTGTTTTCGCGACCAGGCACTGTCGTTCTGCAGCATGCAATCCTCGCCGCCCCGGGAGCTTTTGGACGCAAGCTCGCTGTCCACGCTGGTTCAAATGGTCAGCGCCGGCATCGGCGTCACCTTGATCCCGGAAATGGCCGTGGCGGTAGAGACCCGCTCGGCGCCGGTGTCGGTCACCCGCTTCAAGAACCCGCAACCCTCGCGCACCATCGGCATGGTCTGGCGCAAGACCAGCCCGCTGGCGCGACAGCTGATGCAGATTTCCGAGGTGGTCTGTCGGTCGGCCGAAACGTTGCGTGCGCAGCACGGCGCGGCAGCCGCGTCGCGCAGCCGGCGGACCTGAAA
>NZ_JBAURI010000558.1:0-11723 GCF_049581145.1 Bradyrhizobium sp. | reverse complement strand
TTGCACACGAGACCGCGGGTGCAGCGTGCACCCGGCATTCCCTGCGCCCTCGATCTCGAGGCGCAAGACTTCCCAAGCAAAGCTCGGGCGACCAGCGCCGCGAGACCATGAAACCGTATCTGCCGTTTGAAAATCGAATTCGGATTCGTGGGCTTGGGCCAGAGCGCAGCTGCGCCGTGCCCACCGTGCCATCAAAAGTGTTGGGCGCTAAAAAGGTGTTGGGCGCGCGTCGGCCGAGGTTCGGGGATTGATGCCGATATGATTGGAACTTCAAATCGCTCAACTGGATCAAGCGCGGCCGCACTGGCCCGGATCTCCTGGAGTGAAATAATCGCCTTCCGCCGGGGTTGTTGGATTGAGCCGGACGTCACCGGCGCTCCCAGCCACCTGAATTTCAAGAGACTTGAGCTTTACGGGACTCGAGTTCTAAGAGATTTCGGTTCTGAGGGATTTGGGTTTCAAGGGACGTGGAAGGGATGACCGCGCTGCCTCAGAACGTGGCGGAAAGCCTGGAACGACGAATTGCCGAACTTGAGCGGCAATTGCAGATCGCCGCAGCCGGGCGCGACGAGGCGCTGGAGCGGCAGACCGCGACCGCCGATATCCTCAAGGTGATTGCGAGTTCGCCATCCGACACACAGCCGGTGTTCGAGGCCATCGCGCGAAGCGCCAAGAGCCTGATCGGCGGCTTTTCGAGCACCGTCTTCCAGATCATCGACGGCATCGCTCATCTGAAGGCGTTCACGTCGACGACACCGGCCGCGGACGACGTCCTGACGTCGACCTTTCCGCGGCCGGTTGCCGATTTCCCGCCATTTCGCATGGCGCAAGCCGGCGAGGTCACGCAAATTCCCGATACGGCGGCCCTATCGGACGAACTCCTGGGCATCTCGCAGGCACGCGGTTTCCGCAGCATGTTGTTCGCCCCGCTGATGAAGGATGACGTGTCGATCGGGTTCATTGCGGTCACGCGCGTCGAGCCGGGCACATTCGCCGAGCGTCATGTGAAGCTGCTGCAAACCTTCGCCGACCAGGCCGTGATCGCGATCGCGAATGCGCGGCTGTTCAAGGAGGTGCAGCAGCGAACCCGGGAGCTGTCGCGATCGCTCGACGAGTTGCGCACCGCGCAGGATCGCCTGGTGCAGACCGAAAAGCTCGCCTCGCTCGGCCAGCTCACCGCGGGCATCGCCCATGAGATCAAGAATCCGCTCAACTTCGTCAATAATTTCGCGGCGGTGTCGGTCGAATTGATCGATGAATTGAATGAGGCGCTGGCGCCAGCGATGCTGCCGGACAAGACCCGCCAGGATGTCGACGAGCTGACTGGCCTGCTGCAGGACAACCTGGCGAAAGTGGTCCAGCACGGCAAGCGCGCCGATTCGATCGTCAGGAACATGCTGCTGCATTCCCGCGACGGGTCCGGCGAGCACCGGGCCGCCGACATCAATGCCTTGGTGGATGAGAGCCTCGACCTCGCCTTCCACGGCGCCCGCGCCGAAAAACCGCAGTTTGACGTCCGTATCGAGCGCGATTTCGATGCCGGGGCCGGCATGATCGAGGTGTTCCCGCAGGACATCACGCGGGTGTTGCTCAATCTGATCTCAAACGGCTTCTACGCGGTGACCAAGCGCAAGACCGAGCGCGGTGGCGCCGGCTTCGAGCCGCTCGTGACCGCAACCACCAAGGCCCGCGGCGAGCATGTCGAAATCCGCATCCGCGACAACGGCACCGGCATCGCGGCCGAGGTGAAAGAGAAGATGTTCAACCCGTTCTTCACCACCAAGCCGCCGGGCGAAGGCACGGGGCTTGGGCTGTCGATGAGCCACGACATCATCGTGAAACAGCATGGTGGCACGATCGACGTCGACAGCACGCCGGGTGAGTTTACGGAATTCAGGATTCTGTTGCCGCGAATGCGCAGCATATCGAACAAGTCAGGGGTCGATCGTTGAGCGTTCTGGTTCTGGTGGTGGATGACGAGCCGGATGTCGAAGCCTTGTTCCGGCAGCAATTCCGCCGCGACCTGCGCGCGCAGCGCTTCAGGATGGATTTTGCCAATTCGGCCGCCGACGCGCTGGCGCGCGTCGCCTCATCGCCCGGGCGGTCATTGATCCTGGTGCTGTCCGACATCAATATGCCCGGGATGACCGGGCTCGAGATGCTGCCGAGGGTCAAGGAGATCCGCCCCGACGTTCCCGTGATCATGATCACGGCCTATGGCGATGCCGACACCAGCCGCAAAGCGCTGGAAAGCGGCGCCAGCGGACTCTTGACCAAGCCGATCGACTTCAGCCTGTTGCGCGAGGAGATCGACAAGCGGCTGACGCAGGCGCGCTAGCTGGAGACCATCCTCCTACTACCATGCTTAGAATTTCATCGCCCGTGCTGGGCAATTGCATACGGACCGGCTGCCCATTGGCGCGCCATGTCGCGCCGGGACGGTGTCGCGCTTTCCCAAGCTTGCGCGCCCAGTCCAGGAAGCCAGCCGGATCCAAACGTCCGCGCGAGTCTGACCGAGCCGGCCTACAACCGCAGCGTCCAGGCCCGGCGCGCACAACCTCAAAGCCGGCGGAAATCTGTCGCGGGCACCCCATTCGTATCAGATGCTGCGTCGGCCCCTCCCCAGACGAAGGTGCTTCGCGCGCACCCCCTGTCGCCGCCCGCCGAACGCCGCGAGAGCGCCGCCACCCGGGTATTGGCACGCTTGATGCAGTCAGGATGCAATGAGGGATGCAATGAGGGATGCAATCAGGTCGACGGCTAGACGCCCCGACGGGTGGGCCGGAACTGGGGGACATCGCGTGGGAGCGGTATCATGAATGTAGCAGTACTTTATCTTATCGTAGCCGCGATCGGGATCGTGCTTGCCCTGATCGCCTATCTTCGAAACCGCAATAATGTCGGCGGGATCATCATCGGCTTTACGTTGATGGAGATCGTCATCATGGCCGTGATCGGTGTCATCAACGGGGTGCTCGGCACGCCGAACGCAATGCTGGGGCGTCTCTTCATGACCTTCTCGGGAAGCTATGGCTTCCTGGCCTTCGCCGCCATCTGCGGCTTCTTCTACATTTCCGGCCCCCTGGCGGGATACATCATCCGCAAGCCCGGCGCGGCCACGATCGCGGAGACCATGAACGGCGTCGCCCAGGTGCTTTCCGGCAACCCCAACGGCGTGATGGTGCTCGGCGCGGGCTTCCTGCAGGGCTTCATGTCCGACATGGCCTTTGCGTTCTACGGCTACAGGAAATGGACGCTCGCGGTCCTCGCGCTGTCGGGCGCGCTGGCGCCGCTGCTGCAGCAGCTTCCGGAGGTGTATTTCTTCGGCGTCGGCGACATGGGCATCGGTTATAATCTCGTCGCGCTTGCGATCCGTATGATCAGCGGCGCCGTCTACGCCGTCGTCCTGGTCCGGCCCATCGCCCGCGGTCTCGCCCGCGCCGGCGTCGTACGCGGCACGGCCGTTGCGATGGAGGAAAGCAAGACCCGGCTTTCCGGCCAAGCGGCCTGATGCAAGTGGCCTGATGTCAGACATCCTGCAGCCTGCGTGCGATGGTGAGGACGGCGCGCTCGGGAGGCCCGTCCCATCCGCAGTCAATGCCGATGCCGCAAGGTCGGGGCCAGAGAACGATCCCGGCGCCGCGTCCTCGGCGATCATCGATCTCAGGGACATCACCTACACCTATGAGGGCGAAGCGGCGGCGGTCATCAACGGGGTTTCGCTCCGCGTCGAGCCCGGCGAATTTGTGCTGATCCTCGGCCCGAGCGGCTGCGGCAAGAGCACCCTGCTCAACGTCCTCAACGGCACCATTCCACACACGCTTCGCGGTGAACTGGGCGGGCATGCCGTCGTGTGCGGAAAGTCGGTGCCGGACACCAGGGTCGTGGACTTCGCCACCGAGGTCGGCATGGTGTTCCAGGACCCCGAGGCGCAGATCATCAACACCCGCGTCCGCGACGAGGTCTGCTTCGGGCTTGAAAACCTCTGCCGGCCGGTCGACGAAATCATGGCCCGACAGGCCGAGGCGCTGGCCTGTGTCGGCCTGCCGGACGCCGGCGATCTCTCGATCTTCGACATGTCGGGCGGCCAGAAACAGCGGATCAGCATCGCCGCCGTGCTCGCCGCCCGTCCCCGCCTCCTGGTGCTGGACGAGCCGACGGCCAATCTCGATCCTGTCGGCATGGCGGAAGTCTTCGCCGTGCTTCACCGCCTGAACACCGAGTTCAAGACCACCATCGTCATGGTCGAACATCGCGTCGACGAATTGGCCGACCGCGTCAGCCGCGTGGTCATGATGGATCGCGGCCAGGTGGTGTTCGACGGCGAGCCGTGGGCCGCGTTCGCGCGGCACCGCGAAGCGCATTCCGAAGAGGCCGAGACGATTGCCGCCAGTGCCTGGTTCCCGCAGGTCAGCGAATTCGCGGTCGATCTATCCGCCGCCACCGGCATCGCGCTGGCGCCGGGCGCCATGCCCCTCAACGTGGCCGAGGCCATCGCATTCGCGGAAGACGTTATGGCGCGCGGTGTCGTTCGGACGGCGGCCGAAGCCGTCCCGCCGCTGGAGACCACGGCGCCGCGGAAGAAGCTGCTGGCCATCCGCAATCTCACCTTCGGCTATGCCAGCGACACGCCGATCCTGAAGGACCTCTCGCTCGAACTCGAGACCGGGAGCATGGTCGCGCTGCTCGGACCGAACGGCTCGGGCAAAACCACCTTGGCCCGCGCGCTGATCGGCATCAACCCGGTGCAACGAGGGACGGTCTATCTTGGCGACAAGGACATCTCGGATCTCGGCCCGCGCGAGATCTCGGCCGAGGTCGGTTACGTGTTCCAGAATCCCGACCACCAGTTCGTCACCGACCAGATCGACGATGAGGTCGCCTACGGAATGAAGGTCCGGGGCTATGCCGATGACGCCATCGCGCGGCGGGTCGACGAGGTTCTGGATATCGTCGATCTCGCCCGCTACCGGCATCGCTCTCCGTTCAATCTCAGTCTCGGTGAGCGCCGCCGGCTGAGCGTGGCTACCATGCTCGTGCTCGAGCCGCACCTTTTGGTGCTGGACGAGCCCACCATCGGGCAGGATCACGAACGCGCCCAGCATCTGATGCGCATGATGGATCGGCTCCGCGAGCGCTATGGCACGACGATTCTCATGATCACCCATGATGTACGCCTGGTCGCGGAATGGGCCGATCGGGTCATTGCGCTAAGTGGCGGCGGGATTGCCTTCGACGGCACGCCGGAGGCGTTGTTTGCGCAAGCCGATCTCCTGAAGGAGAGCGCGCTGCTGCCGCCGCCGATCTTCGAGGTCAGCGCGGCCTTGGCGAAAACCCACCCGGAACGCATAGCGGGGCCGACCTTGTCGATCCCGGACCTTATCCGCTCGATGATGACCTGAGGCCACCGATGTCGCGCTCGACCGTTTTTCAGTTCCGCGCCCGCGATTCCATCTTCCATCGCGCCGATCCGCTGACGAAATTCGCCTGGATGATGACGATATCGCTGCTCGCGTTCGGCGCCTACATCGCCTGGATCCAGATCGCAATCACCATGATCGTTGTTGCGACGGCGCTGCTGTTGGCGCGGATCACCGTGTCGGAGATCCTGCAGGGCACCTGGCTGTTCCTGCTGGCCTGCACCAGCTTCTTCGTCATCCAGACTCTGACGCTGCCTGGAACGACCGAGATCTTTCGCATCCTGGGCAAGCCGATTTACGTCGAGAGCGCGGACTATGCGCTGGCGTCGGCCTTGCGCATCTACACCATCATTCTGGCGTCGCTGGTCTTCGTGCGCAGCACTGATCCACGCGAGCTCGCGATCGCCCTGGTGACGCAGATGAAGATTCCGTACCGCATCGCCTATGCGTTCTTCATCGCATTGCGCATCATTCCCACCATCGAGGAGGAGATCGAGATCATCCGCTCGGCCCAGGCGGTCCGCGGCGTGGTGCGAGAGCGCGGGATTGCCGGCCGCATCAGCGAAGCCAAGCGCTATTCGATGCCGCTTTTGGTCGGCGCGTTGCGACGTGCCTCCACCATGGTGATGTCGATGGAGGCCCGCGGCTTCGGCGCCTATCCCCGGCGCACTTTTGTCGAGGCGCCGCAGATGAGCTTCGGCGCGCAGATCGCTTGCGGAGCAATGCTGTTGGCGGTGGTCGGCTGGTACACCGCGCTCGCGCTCGGCGTGGTGCACTCGTTCTATGTTTTTGCCCCCAGATAGTTTCTGTGCGAGCGAGCCTGATCCGGAAAAAGCCTGCGGTCGATTCGCGCCCTACTCCGCCATCTCGACCGGCGGCGCGGCCGCCGGCCCGGCCAGCGGCCTCTCCTCCATCGCGATCATGCAGAGCGCCGAGCAGGCCAGCAACGCCGCGGCAGCCCCGAACACATAACGGAAGGCAGCGAGCATGTCGGCGGGCGGGATCGAACTGACCGGGCCATGCTGCTCCGCGGAGAGCGAAACATCCGCGCCCAATGCCATCAGCAGGATGGCGCTGAAGGCCGCCACCATGAACGACGCCATCAGCGCACGGAAGAAATTCATCGCGCCCGTCACGGTGCCGACCTGTGCGCGCGCCACCGAATTCTGCAGCGCCACCACGCTGATCGGAAACACCGTGCCGAGCCCGAGTGCAAACACCGACAGCAGTGCCAACAGACCCCACAGCGGCAGCGTCGTCAGCGCGAGTGCGCCTCCCAGCAGGGCTGCGCTCCCGGTGCCGACGATGGCGACGAGCTTGTAGTGCTTGGCGCGAGCCATGGTGCGGCCGGCGATCGCGGCGCCGCCGGTCGAGACGGCGGCGAGCGGAATCAGCGCCAGCCCGGCCTCGCTCGCGGTGAGATGATAGACCACTTCGTAATAGAGCGGCAGATGCACCGTCAGCGCCAGCATGGCCCCGAACGCGCAGCCGCCTGCCGCGAGCGCGTAGGGCGCGATCGGACCGCCCATCAGGGACAGCGGCAGGAACGGCTCGTCGGCGACGCGGGCATGCCAGACGAACGCAAGCGTCAGCGCAACGGACGCACCGACCATCGCCAGGATCGTCGGCGACAGCCAGGAATAACGGGTTCCACCCCAGGTCAGCACCAGCATGATCACGACCGCGGAGGCCATCAGCAGCAGGCCCCCGCGCCAGTCGACCTCCCGCCTGCGATGGAACACGGGAATCTTGCGCATTTTCGGCAGCAGCATCGCCAGCGAGGTGAGCCCGAGCGGCAGGTTGATCCAGAAGATCATCGACCAGTGCAGATGCTCGGCGAAAAAGCCGCCCAGCACCGGTCCGCCGATTCCGGCGGCCATCCAGACGCCGCTGAAATAGGCCTGATATTGGCCGCGTTCGCGCGGCGTGACGACGTCGGCGATCACGGTCTGCACCACCGGCATGATGCCGCCGCCTCCCAGCCCCTGCAGGCCACGTCCCAGGATCAGGATGGTCATGCTGGGCGCCACCGCGCACAGGAGCGACCCAGCCATGAACAGGCCGAGCGCGCTGATCAGCATGGCGCGGCGGCCATAGATGTCGCTCAGCGTGCCGAACACGGGCGCCACCGCGGTCGAGGCCAGGAGATAGGCCGTGATCACCCAGGACAGGTTGGTGACGTCGTGGAACTGCCGCCCGATGGTCGGCAGCGCGGTCGCGACGATGGTCTGGTCGAGAGCGGCCAGAAACATCGTCAGCAAGAGGCTCATCAGGATGGTGCGGACTTCGCGCTGCGAGAGTGGCGCGCGCGGCGCGATCCTTGACGCTTCCTCGGGAACATCGCCGAGTGCGATCAGCTCTGCCGGAAGGTCTGATAATTCGCCTGTGATGGAATCGGGCAATGGCTGGGAGGCGGCAGGGTCACGGCTCTGCCGTTCGAACTTGTTCATGTGGAAATATTTTTGTCGTTAGTGCGGCCTGAGCGCGCAGATTCGCTGGATCGGCTTCAATCTAGAGAACGAACCTGTGCTGCGGCAGCGGGTCCGGCGCATGGGTGGGTCCCGGCGCTGTGGTTTCGCAAAAACGTGATCGATCGGAACGCGCTGGGTTCAGTCCTTCGGGCGATTCTTCAGCCGAGCCCG
This sequence comes from Bradyrhizobium sp., assembly GCF_049581145.1. Taxonomy (GTDB): domain Bacteria; phylum Pseudomonadota; class Alphaproteobacteria; order Rhizobiales; family Xanthobacteraceae; genus Bradyrhizobium. The sequence continues at coordinate 3,661 of NZ_JBAURI010000558.1, read as the reverse complement.
CTTCGGCAACAGCACGGGCCAGCGCACGATGTGGTCCTCGAGATCGGCGTCCGGGATCTCGGCCTCGGTGCCCTGCACTCGCCCGCGGACCGACACGCCGGCCTCATGAACCGTGCCGGAATCGCCCGAAATCAAAGGATGCCACCAATAGAGGTCGCGGCCCTCGGCAACCAGGCGATAGCCGCAGCTCGGCGGCAGCCAGTTGAGGGTGCGGACATTCTCCGGAGTCAGCTTGACGCAGTCCGAGACCTTTGCAGCGCGATTCGGATAGTCCTTGCAGGCGCACAGGCCTGAATCCAGAAGCTTGCAGGAGACATGGGTGAAATAGATCTTCCCGGTATCCTCGTCCTCCAGCTTTTCCAGGCAGCAGCGCGCACAGCCGTCGCACAGGCTCTCCCATTCGGCGTCGGACATTTCCTCCAACGTCTTGGTTTTCCAGAAAAATCCCTCCTGGGTCGAGGCCGGCTTGGGCGGGGCGGTCATGAATCCCGTTTGTTCTGGAATAACTTAGGCAAAGCCCTTCTAGAGGCTCTTGAGAGCCGGGTGCAAGAGCCCGAGGCCGTCCAGCAACCGCGCCTCAAGGCTGGTTCCGGCGTGACGCGTTAGTCCTGCCGATGAAAGTGGAAGCGAAACCATTGGTTTAATCTCCCCACTCGGCTAGATAGTGACTCGAATGACCCGGCGACGCAAAAAGCGCCTTGGGTTTGCCGCAACATTCGCGCAAGACTGCCGACAGCGCCCCGGCCGGGTGCCCGAGCGTCTTCGAACCCGACGAAGAGCATCAGTGCGCAAGATCATCCCCGACGATTGGAAGAGACGGCTCGATCATCTCCGCCTGGATTTGGACGCGCGCTTCGATTCGTCCCTGTTCTCGACCCTGAAGGGGGCGCGCGAACTTTATGAGCGCTTCTCGACGTTCATGGACGGCTTCTACGTGGGGGGCTGGAAGCGTTGGACCTTCATCGAGCCGCTCTCGGAAGCCGCCACCATGGGACTCGGTGGGCTAATCGTGCTGTTGGCCCTAGCGGTCCCCGCATTCCGCGAAACCGCCGACGAGGACTGGCTGAAGAAATCCGACCTCGCGGTCACCTTCCTCGACCGCTATGGCAACCCGATCGGCAGCCGCGGCATCAAACACAACGACTCGATCCCGCTGGAGGACTTTCCGGACAATCTGATCAAGGCGACGCTGGCGACCGAGGATCGCCGGTTCTACGAACATTTCGGCATCGACGTCTCCGGCACGCTGCGGGCGCTCGTGACCAACGCCCAGGCCGGCGGCGTGCGCCAGGGCGGCTCCTCGATCACCCAGCAATTGGCGAAGAACCTGTTCCTGACCAACGAGCGCACCATCGAGCGCAAGATCAACGAGGCGTTTCTGGCGATCTGGCTGGAGACCCGGCTCACCAAGAACGAGATCCTCAAGCTCTATCTCGACCGCGCCTATATGGGCGGGGGCACCTTCGGCGTCGACGGCGCCGCGCATTTCTACTTCAACAAGTCGGTCCGCGATATCAACCTGGCGGAAGCCGCGATGCTGGCCGGCCTGTTCAAGGCGCCGACCAAATTCGCTCCCCACATCAACCTGCCGGCCGCCCGCGCCCGCGCCAACGTGGTGCTCGACAATCTCGTCGACGCCGGCTTCATGACCGAGGGCCAGGTGTTCGGCGCGCGGCGCAATCCGGCCTTTGCGGTCGACCGGCGCGACGAGAACTCGCCGAACTACTATCTCGACTATGCGTTCGACGAGATGCGCAAGCTGGTCGATACGTTCCCGAAATCCTACACCGAGCGTGTCTTCGTGGTGCGGACCGCGATCGACATGCATGTCCAGCACGCCGCCGACGAAGCGATCGAAAACCAGTTGCGCCAATTCGGCCGCGACTATCACGCCACCCAGGCGGCGACCGTGGTCTCCGACCTCGATGGCGGCATCCGCGCCATGGTCGGCGGCCGCGACTACGGCGCGAGCCAGTTCAACCGCGCGACCGACGCCTATCGCCAGCCGGGCTCGTCGTTCAAGCCCTATGTCTACACCACCGCGCTGCTGAACGGCTATACGCCGAACTCGACCGTGATCGACGGGCCGGTCTGCATCGGCAACTGGTGCCCGCAGAATTACGGCCACTCCTATTCCGGCAAGGTGACGTTGACGCAGGCGATCACGCATTCGATCAACGTCGTTCCCGTCAAGCTGTCGATCGCGCTCGGCGGCAAGGGAGGACCCAAGGCCGGCCGCGCCATGATCGTGGCGGTGGCACGCCGCTTCGGAATCACGGCGCCGTTGCCGGATACGCCGTCGCTGCCGATCGGCGCCGACGAGGTAACAGTGATCGAGCATGCGGTCGCCTACGCGACCTTTCCCAACAAGGGCAAGGCGGTGACGCCGCATGCGGTGCTGGAGGTGCGCACCGGCGCCGGCGATCTGGTCTGGCGCTGGGACCGCGACGGTCCGAAGCCGCGACAGGCCATCCCAGCCTCCGTCGCCGCCGACATGGCGGGCATGATGAGCCATGTGGTCAGCGAAGGCACCGCGCGCCGCGCCGCGCTCGACGGCATTCCGACCGCCGGCAAGACCGGCACCACCAACGCGTACCGCGACGCCTGGTTCGTCGGCTACACCGGCAACTTCACCTGCGCGGTGTGGTACGGCAATGACGACTATTCCCCGACCAACCGCATGACCGGCGGCTCGCTGCCGGCCCAGACCTGGCACGACATCATGGTCGCGGCCCATGAGGGCGTCGAGATCAAGGAGCTTGCCGGCGTCGGCATGGGCGAGAAGCTGCCGCGGCCGGAAGGCGCGATGGCTGCCGCCGGCGCGGCTCAGAAACAGGCCGAGGTCAAGCCGGGACCGCCGCCGGTCCTCACCAAGCGCGGCGCCGATATCCTGGTGCAGGTCGAAAAGATGCTCGACGACGCGGCCAGGGATGCGGCCAAGGGCGCGGAGAAGACTTCCGCGACCGAACTGAAGACGGGCAAGCCCTTGTCGTCGAGCGCGCTCGCCTTCCCCGACAGTTTCGCGGCGGCGACACCGCGTGAGGCGGCATCCGTGCCGCGCAAGAATTGACCGTCATCACGTGCGGCTGATCCTGATTACCTTGCTGGCGCTCGTCATCGCCACCGTCGTAGGCCTCGGGGCGACGTGGATGACGACGACGCGCGGCACCGATCTCGGCACGCTGACGATCGGCGCATGGACCGCCCGTCCCAAGACCGGCACCTCCGACGTCGATCCCTATTCGCGCGCGACGATCACCCGCAACGGCGAGCTGCCGATCGGCACCGGCGACGGCATCGCATTCACGGCTACCACCGACGACAGGAAGAAGCCGCTCGACGGGCGCTGCGACATCGTCGTCAGCGGGGTCACACCGGCGGCCCGGTTCTGGACGCTGACGCTGTATGACCGGAAGGGCCACCTGGTCGCCAACTCGCTGCAGCGTTACGGCTTCACCAGCCAGGAGATCGTCCGCGGCGCGGACGGCGCCTTCGAAATCCGCGTGGCGGCGCGCGCGCGCGCCGGCAACTGGCTTCCGACCGGCGGCATCGAACGCTATGCCTTGATGCTTCGTCTGTACGATACCCCGGTCGGCGTCGCGACGCGCACCCAGCGCGACGCGCCGATGCCGGCCGTTGCCACGGCGGGGTGCCCGTGATC
>NZ_JBAURI010000557.1:0-3497 GCF_049581145.1 Bradyrhizobium sp. | reverse complement strand
GGACAAGCTGGCCGATAGCGGTGAAGCGGAACAGATTGCTCACCGGCACGCGGTGTTCTTTCGCGATCTGTTTGCACGGGCCGCCGAGGGCCCTTTCGTGGACTTTCTGCCGCGTTACGTCCGAGATCTCGACAATATGCGCGCGGCGCTCGAATGGGCCTTCTCACGCGGGGCCGAAAAAGCCGACATCGCAATCGGACTTGCCGTCGCAGCCGGGCCGGTCCTGCTGGCAACGTTCATGCTGCCTGAATGTCATCGTTGGTCGGAGCAGGCGCTGCTGGCCCTCGACAACACCAGGCGCGGAACGGCCGATGAAATGCGCCTGCAGGCCAGCCTGGGCTATTCACTGATGTATACGCGGGGGGGCGATGCGGCGGAGGCGGCCCTGGATAGGGCGCTTGCCCTTGCAGAGGAGTGCGGCGAAGTCCTTTATCAAATGTGGTTACTCGGCGCGCTGAACGTCCTCTACTTCCGAAACGGGAATTGCCGGATGGCGCTGCAATGCGCACGGCGCAATTCAGCCGTCGCCAAGGTCATTGGTGACCCGGCCGCGTTTGCGTCGGCGCACTTCATGCTGGCGACCGCACTCTATCTGGTCGGCGACCTCGACGGCTCCCGCATCGAGTTTGAGGCCACGTTACAGAATCGATCGCATGCACGGCATAGCGGCAGGGCCTATTTTGCCTTTGACATCGTGCCCCCGGCGCGCATGGGTTTGGCGCATACGCTGTACCAGCAGGGCTATCCGCAACAGGCCGCCGAATTGGCGCATTTGGTGCTTGAGGATGCTCTGCACATCGAGCATCCGGCAACACTGAGCATACTCTTGATCCGCGCCTTTCTGCTGTTTCTCCGGATCGGTGATCTGACAACCGTCGAGAAAATCATCGATCGGTATCTCTCCAATGCCCAGTCCCATTCCATGGCGCCACATACGATAGTCGGACGCGGTCTCGAAGCGGTACTGGCGATCCGCCGCGGCAAGCCGCAAAATGGAGTCGATATCTTGCAGAGCTGCATGCGGGAGCTTCCCGCGGCAGGCTACGGGCTGATGGCTGCGCCATTCAATGTCTCGCTCGCGGAAGGGTTCGTCGCGACCGGCCGATTTACCGAAGGCTTGGGGCTGATCGACGATGGCATACGTCAGGTCGAGAAAAATGGTGATTTCATCTACATGCCCGAATTGCTGCGCGTGAAGGGTGCGCTTCTTCTCTCAATGCCTCAGCCTCGCGTCGAGGAGGCAGAAATGCTCTTCATCCGGTCGATCGAACTCAGCCGTCAACAGGGTGCACGTGCCGGCGAGCTGCGCGCCGCAACCGATCTGGCGAAGCTGATGACCGACCATGGACGGCGCGAAAACGCCCGTACCCTGCTCGAGCCGGTATTCACATGGTTCGTCGAGGGCCGGGACACGGACGATCTGAAAGCCGCGGAACGCCTGCTGACAACGTTACGCTAGATCGGGTTTGGTAGCGGTGTCCGCTTTGGGTCAAGGGCCGCCGTGGTCCAACGGACCTGACCAACGGCTATTTCGTCACCTCATCGTGCAGGTTGTCAGAGCATGATCAACATAAAATGTGTAATAGGTCAAAGTCGACATGTCGGGCATTGGTGTATTAGTCTTGTCCGAGTGTACCCGCCATGCTCCGGCTCGCGGCAGATTCGGATACGGCTTCGAGCAAAGTATGCGCAGAGCTTTAGCGATCTTTTTGGTGGTTTTCTTGGTGCTGATTCAGAGCGCTCAGGCCCAGCCACTCACCGTCGATCCGGAAACGATCGTCCCGTTGCCGGGCAAGTTCGACGTGGAGACGCCTACGCCTGAGGTGTCGCCCGAGATCGCTCGCTTTCAGGGCGCGTGGATCGGAACCTGGCACGACGATCGACATATTCTCGTGGTCGAGCGCGTCACGCCCGATGGGCATGCGAATGTGATTTTCGCACAATCAGACTCGGCGTTTTACGGCATGAATCGAGAATGGTGGCGAGACAAAGCAACGATCGTCGACGGCGTGCTGACGATGACGGGATTTCGCACCTTCCGATACGCCTTCGATGGACCCGACCGGTTATACCTGACTGCGACCATCGCGTCCGGCAACGTGACCTCGGGACTACTGGTCCGCACTGACGTGGCACGCCTTGCCGCGGGCGACCGACCGACAGACTGGCCATGGCCCGGCGAGCGCGTGTGGATTCCGCACCTCACGGTTCGGACGCCCGATGGCGCACGGCCGATCATGCTTGAGGCGACGTTCTATCCGTCGACCGGCCATGGCCCGGCACCGCTTGCGATCTTCACCCACGGGTCCGACGTCGGTCGGAATCAGTTGAGGACCTGGTCGTTCTCGACCGAGGCGCATTGGCTACGCGACAATGGTTTTGCCGTGCTTGCACTGATGCGCCGCGGACGCGGCAGGTCCGAGGGCATCAATGGCGAGGAAGATTTTGAGCGCAATCACGAGGGCAACCTCATTGGTGTGTCGGCAGGCGTCGCACAAGCCGTCGAGGATCTCGAATCGGCGATTGCCTATGGCCGCAGATTGGCCGGCGTTCGGCCAGGACCGGTGTTGCTCGCTGGCCAGTCACGCGGCGGGTTTCTCGCCGTGCATTATGCCGGCCTCAAGCCCAGCGAGGTAATGGGCGTGGTGAATTTCTCCGGTGGCTGGTACCCCTACGGGCCGGTGACGACGCCGTATTATGCGAATGCTGGGCGCGGTGCGGCGGACAGGGTTCCGCAGCTCTGGCTTTATGCCGACAACGACAAAATCTACCCTGAAGCTCTGATCCGCGAATACTATCAAGCGTTCACCGCGGCCGGGGGCCGTGCGCACTTTGAGCTTCTCCACGGCGTTCCAGGTGACGGCCATCTGCTGCGGCTTCAACCCGGTCGATGGCGGCCGATCGCGGACGAATTCTTGGCTTCGCTTAATCGCCAGCGCCCTTGACCCGCTCAATCCGGAGTTCGGGTGAATGTCCGAATCAGGTCACATTTGGATGTCGCTTGGCGACGTTTTGCTTCGGCTATTAGTTCCTCAACGTCCCAATCCTCGGCCGGGCCACTGGCCAGGCAACGCGCGATTTCCGCCCGGAAAGCTTCGAGCTTCACCTTGCGCTGCTCTTCGCGTTATTCAACGAGGCGCAAGCCATCCCGCATGACTTCACTCGCCGTGCTGTAACGCCGCTATCGACCAGGTTCTTGATGAGGGTCTTGAGTGCTTCCCGATCGTGTAGCTGGTCGCCATGCTTACGGATCTCCTCATCTTATAAGGTAATATTCAATGCTACCGTGTACCGTATCACGCGCTCTGGACGCCTCCGACGCGCCGCCTATCCGGTTGATCGGCCGCCCTCCGACAGCTCCGCCATCCGTCGCGCATAAAGCCGCCGCAGCGGCTCGAGTTGTGTCGCGGCGCTCGCTGCGAGATAGGCCTGCCGCGCGGCCTGATGTCGGCCGAGCCGGCGCAACAGGTCGGCGCGCACGGCCGGCAGCAATGCGT
>NZ_JBAURI010000556.1:0-2006 GCF_049581145.1 Bradyrhizobium sp. | reverse complement strand
ACCAGCAATACATCGCCGGCTACACCGAAGGTTTTGAGGACCTGAAGGCGCGGATCGGCGAATTCACCCCGGAAAAGATGGAGCCGATCTGCGGCATCGCCGCCGACACCATCCGCGAAGTGGCGCGGATGTACGCGCGCGCGAAATCCTCGATCATCTTCTGGGGCATGGGCATCAGCCAGCACGTCCACGGCACCGACAACGCGCGCTGCCTGATCGCGCTGGCGCTGATCACGGGGCAGGTGGGGCGTCCCGGCACCGGACTGCATCCGCTGCGCGGCCAGAATAACGTGCAGGGCGCCTCCGACGCCGGCCTGATCCCGATGTTCCTGCCGGACTATCAGCCGGTCGGCCGCGCCGATCTGCGCGAGCCCTTTGAAAGGCTCTGGCATCACGAGCTCGATCCCGTTCGCGGTCTCACGGTGGTCGAGATCATGAACGCGATCCATGCCGGCGAAATCCGTGGCATGTATGTCGAGGGCGAAAACCCCGCGATGTCCGATCCCGACCTGCAGCACGCGCGCGAGGCACTGGCGAAGCTCGACCATCTCGTGGTGCAGGATCTCTTTGTCACGGAGACCGCGTTTCATGCCGACGTGATCCTGCCGGCCTCGGCCTTCGCCGAAAAATCCGGCAGCTTCACCAACACCGACCGCCGCGTGCAATTGGCGCGCGAGGTGATCAAGCCGCCCGGCGACGCAAGGCAGGATCTCTGGATCATCCAGGAGATCGCCAAACGGATGGGACTTGACTGGAATTATGGCGGACCGGCTGACGTGTTCGCCGAGATGGCGCAGGTGATGCCGTCCCTGAACAACATCACCTGGGACCGGCTGGTGCGCGAGGGGGCCGTGACCTATCCGGTCGACGACCCGCACAAGCCCGGCAACGAGATCATCTTCACGACGGGATTTCCGACCGAGAGCGGCCGCGGCAGGATCGTGCCGGCGCATGTCATTCCGCCGGACGAATTGCCCGACGCTGAATATCCGATGGTGTTGTCGACCGGCCGTGTGCTCGAGCATTGGCACACCGGCTCGATGACGCGGCGCGCCAGTGTGCTCGACCAGATCGAACCGGAGGCCGTGGCCTTCATGTCGCCGAAGGAGATGCGGCGAATGAAGCTCGCGCCCGGAGACTTTATGCGGCTCCTGACCCGTCGTGGCGCGGTCGAGATCAAGGTACGCGCCGATCGCGACGTGCCGGAGAACATGGTGTTCATGCCGTTCTGCTACGCCGAAGCCGCCGCCAACCTGTTGACCAATCCCGCGCTCGATCCGTTCGGCAAGATTCCGGAGTTCAAGTTTTGCGCGGTCAGGGCCGAACCGGTGGAGATGCGCACGGCGGCGGAGTGAGGTTCAATTCGCGCCTGCCGCGGTGCTCGCCCCAGGAGGTAATGGTTGCGAACTGGTTGTCGGGCGCTCGCTGGTAGCGGTCACAGCCTCGGCCGGCTGCACGGTCTTATGCTGCGCGACGATGTTTTCGAGCCGCGCGATGTTTTCCAGCAGACGCTGGCTGGTCAGGACCAGGAAATAATAGCCGAATTGCGGGTTCTGAAAGTAGATCTCGAGCAGCTTCTCGTAGGTGATGGTCAGAACATGGCCATGCTCGAGGCACACGATCGTCGCCGTCCGGCGGTTGTCGGGTGTGAGGAAACCCAGTTCGCCCATCAGGCGTCCCGGGGTAAGCTCGACGCCGATTTCCTTCACCAGGAATTTGCCGGTGACGGTCAGCAGCATCTCGTCGGCCGGATCGTCCTTTTTGAAAAGAACATCGCCCTTGCGATATCGACGCTCCGTCATGAACGGCTTGAGCCATTCCATCGACGCATCGCCCTGCGCGGCGGTCCGGGCCTTCTTGACGAGACTGAGCATTTGACGGAGGCGAACGGCATTGATGGGAAGCATCAGGAGATACAGCAGCAGGGTCTTGACGTCGTGGGCCAGCACGCCAAAGCCGACGAAGAAGGCGCAGCCGATCATATTGGAAACGCGCAGCGGCACCAT
>NZ_JBAURI010000555.1:0-50481 GCF_049581145.1 Bradyrhizobium sp. | reverse complement strand
GTGTGGGTCAGCAGGGTGGCGACGAAGAAGATCGCGCCGACCAGCGCAAACATGTTGGCAAGCGTGATGTTGGCCAGCACGATTTCCAGCAGGCGATTGAAGATCGCGTCATAGGTGATGTTGTTCGGATCGAGGCCGAGTTGCACCAGGATCTTCGCAAACGTGAAGTTGTCGGCCGCCGTGTTGAGAATGCGGTCTAGCGTGGACATGTGCGCACTGCTCAGCATGTTCGGGTCCGCCACTGGGCTGGTTGTTGATTTCCGTGACGGCAACGCGCGCATATAAGTTGCAGTCGCGACGGGACGTCAAGTCAAACCAAAGGCTTGACCGGAATAGCCGTGCGCTGCCGCGGAAATCGTCGCCGGTCCGTTAGCCGGCCCCGCGCACCAATTGACCGGTAACACTCCGAAGTTACGCTCTTATGCCGTCTTTATGAAACGGATCGGCCGCCCTTCTCGATTTCTTATGTCTTTTTATTGATCTTGCAAGGGTCCCGGCGCAACTCCTGCCGGCCCCTGGAACACGAACGATGTCTGTCCTGCACTTTTCCGACGATCGCCGGCCTGGCCTTCCCGGCGAACGCCGCCTGACGTTGAGGCGCACGCTACGGCGACTCTGGACCGCAGTCGGGATGATACACCAGGCGATCGTGACCGCCCGGCTGCGACGGTTCGAGGAGGAGTTCATGCTTCGCGCACGCTATGGCGAGGAGCAGTCTTCCGATCATGATGCCTCGAATTTTCCGCAGCGGCCGCTCGTGCTCGGCGACAAGTGGGACTTCTGACGCCTATTGGGGCGTCAGGCTTCAACGGCATCGACCAGAGCTTCATCCGCGATAAAGGCCATCGCGCGCTCGACGTCCGCCTTGGCGGCGTCATCGAGCTGCGCCAGGGGCAGGCGGGTATCGGCGCGGATCATGCCGAGCAGGCTCAGCGCATATTTCAGCGCGGCCGGGTTTTCCCTGGCGAGACAGGTTGTCAAAGGCACCAGCCGCTTTTGCAGGTATCGCGCGCATTGCCAGCGACCCTGCCGGCCGCTTGAAAAGATCACCCGGCAGAGATCCGGCGCGACATTGGCAATCGTTGAGATCGCGCCGTCGCCGCCGCAGGCCAGAAAGGCGAGCGCCGTCGCATCGTCGCCGGACAACAGCCGGAACCTGGTCGGCAGGCGAGGCCTCAGGCGGAGCAGGCGCGCGACGTCGCCGGTACCGTCCCTCAAGCCGGCAAACCGTCGTGATCCCGCCAGCCGCACGATGGTATCGTCGGCGAGTTCGCGGATGGTGCGCGAGGGAATGTCGTGCAGGATGATTGGGAGCGTGGTCGAATCGGCGATGGCGCGGAAGTGTGCCTCGATGCCGGTTTGCATCGGCTTGTTGTAGTAGGGCACGACCGAGAGGACTGCGTCCGCGCCCAGGGCTGCCGCCTGTCTGGTCAATTCGATCGCCCGGCTGGTCGCGTTCGAGCCCGCCCCGGCGATCACGCGCGCGCGGCCTTGCGCGGTCTCGACCGCGGCGCCGATGATCGTCTCCCGCTCGGACGGTGTGAGTGTGGAAGCTTCGCCCGCCGTTTCACAAACCACGATCGCAGGAACGCCGGCCGTGATCTGCCGCTCGCACAGCCCGGCGAAGACGCGGAGGTCGACCGCACCGCTGTCGTCGAACGGCGTGGGAATATCGGGGATATAGCCGGCAAGCCAGCTCGCGGGAGCAGGCGGCGCCGGATCAGCCAAGCTTTTCATGACTTGTCACGCCGCGTTGGACATCTGACTGAAACCCTGCCGATAGGCGGACAGCACAAAACCGCGCTGGCACCTGACACCGGCCTCGATCCGGAATCCGAGCCGCTCCAGCCTGGCGCGGACCTTGAGGCCGAGGCCGCTTTCACGTGAATCGATCAGGACGGCGAGCGCGGCGTTGGCGGCGAGGAACCGCGCGATCTGGTCCAGACTGGCCTCGATATCCCACAGCGAGTTTTGACCGGTGATGAGGCCGACCGCGTGCTGCCCCCTCGCCAGACGGCAGGTCGCGGGCGTGGAGACGCGGACGAATCCGCGCTGCCGCAGCGCCAGGCAGTGCTCCATGCTCTCCTTGCCAGCGAGGATGACGCGCAGCGAATTGGACAGCCGCGTCAGTGCAATCATGGTGTCGAGAACTTGCGCGCGGTCCGCAGCGGAACAAGACTGAACCATTTTGGAGATCCTCGTGTGAGCGAACAGGCGCGCTACGCGGCGCGCCGTTTGCCGGAGAGCAGTTGATTGCCGTTCATGTCAAGCTCGATTTCGCGCGGCAGCTCGACGATGGTTTCGGGATGGTGGCCGTTCTCGAACAGTGCGTATTTGATTGCTTGCGCCCGGTTGACGAACAGGCCGCCGTAGAAGCCGTTCTGTTCCTGGGCGACCCAGTTGCCGCGACTGTCGCGGCCGATAAAGACAACGGTGGATGCAGCGGAGCTGCACGAGGGAGGTTCGACGAGCTTCACGAGAGCGGGTCCTTCCAATGATCGAGCAGCAGACCGCGAAGCCATCGACGCTCCGTCGCAGCACCCTTCGATTTTGCGATGTCGAGGTTATCGTCGTCGGCGGGGACTGCTTCACTCATGCACGCAATATCTTGCGGGTCGGGTAGGAATTCGAGGGCGAGCCGATGCCGATCTCATAGGAGCCGCATAAGGTTGCGAACTTGTTTCAGGCGGGCGCCGACGGGCTCAATCCGTTGACCAGGCAGAACAAGGCCGTATAGGCCGCCACTTCATCCCAGTGGTTGAGGCTGACGTCAAAAGGCGCCTCGCGCCTGATCGTGCCAACGGCGGTGCAGAGGATGATGGTCATCGACAGCAGCGCCGCAAGGCTCCTGCCGAAACCCATGCTGCCGCAGGCTGCGAACGCGAGCAGGATGATGATGCGCAACCCAAAGCGGATGAGCACCTGGTTCGTCCGCAATTGTCGCGGCAGATCGGTATATTGCTCCACGATCGAGCCTCCCGAAGTCGGCGGCGGTCTCAGGCGAAATTGTCGCAGCAGACCGGGACATAGAGCGGATTCGCCTGCTGCGGTACGGCCGGTACGCTCGGCCGGCCCGAGGGCGCCACCAGCGCCTGCGCTGCGACGAAGGCGGCAAGGATCGCCAGCGCCAAATCGGCATGCCGGGCTTCGACCGATCGATCGAGCCAGTCGGGCAGCTCGCGTTCGCGCGATAGCGCGCAATGCCATTCGCCACCATCATAGGCGATGCGCCGCACCTGCCATTGCGGCAGTTCCAGGTCGATCAGCGCCAGCGCCACCTCTGTCCAGGCGTTCGCGCCGATCAGGCGTTCGATCCGCGCGGTCCTGACGCATTGTCCGATCGAACGAAAACGCTGGCAGGCTTGGCCGATCACCGCGCGAACGAGGTCCATCGTCGTGACGCGGGCGTCACGCAGCAGGTCGCCGAGGTCGGCGGGCTCGGCATGTTTCAAGAGAGCGAACATGGCGTCACCTCATGTCGTATCGTCAATCGGCCGCGGCAGGGACCGGCGGCTTGTCGCCGCCAAGATGACCGGAACGCCATTTAAAAACGAGATGAGGTCCGGCCACGAAATATAAGCGCGTCATAAGCGCCGCCGGTCGCGCCACGGCACCTTCCAGGTCGTTTTTGCGGCGAGCAGCCGCAATCCATGTCTCCTCTGCGATTTCGCGCTCGCGCCGTCTGGGAAGGATTTCAACCACCTCTCAAATCGATGGTTTTTGTTGCCCGGCTCGCCCTGGGCCAGCCAGCGCGACGAGCGCGTCTTTATGGGATTCCTATAACTTTGCCGCTGCCGCCGTCTCGAAAACCTATGCGTCGAATGGCAACTCACGACCACAGATCGAGGGCGGGCCCGAAACAAATCTACCCGCGATTGATTCATCGCAATTCGCCCTCATCCTGACAAGCAATGCTTGCGCCTGCACGCGCAAAGGAGCTTCCCATGCTGGACATACTGATGCTGGCCCTCGGTTTCGGCCTGTTCGCTCTTGCGATCGGCTACACTTATGCCTGCGAGCGGCTGTGAGGAGAATAACGATGATCTTCGATTATTCCCTCGCCGGCCTCGTTTCGCTCGGCCTTCTCGTCTACCTGACTTACGCCCTGCTGCGGCCCGAGCGGTTCTGATCGCTCCCGCACCCAGTTCCGCGCACCCTCAAAGGCAACTCCCATGACCGTGATTGGTTGGATTCAAATCATTCTGTATTGCGCGATCGTGGTCGCGCTGGTGAAGCCGCTCGGCTGGTACATGACGCGCGTCTTCAACGGCGAGGGCACGTTGCTGTCGCCGATCCTGCGCCCCGTCGAGGCCGGCATCTATTGGATCGGCGGCGTCGACGAAAAGCGCGAGCAACATTGGCTGACCTATACGGTCTCGATGCTGCTGTTCCATGTCGGCGGCTTCCTGATCATCTATGCCGTGATGCGGCTGCAGGCGCTGCTGCCGTTCAATCCGGCCGGGCAAACCGCCGTCGCCGAGGATCTCTCCTTCAACACGGCGATTTCCTTCATCACCAATACCAACTGGCAGAACTACGGCGGCGAAAGCACACTGTCCTATCTGGTGCAGATGCTGGGCCTGACCCATCAGAACTTCCTGTCGGCCGCGACCGGCATCGTGCTCGCGGTCGCGCTGATCCGCGGCTTCGCGCGTGCCTCGATGCGCACGGTTGGCAATTTCTGGGTCGACGTTGTCAGATGCACGCTCTATGTGCTGCTGCCGATCTGCATCGTCTACACGCTGTTCCTGGTCTGGCAGGGCATTCCGCAGACGCTCGGCGCCTATGTCGATGCGACGACGCTGGAAGGGGCCAAGCAGACCATCGCGGTCGGTCCGGTCGCGTCCCAGGTCGCGATCAAGATGCTGGGAACCAATGGCGGCGGCTTCTTCAATGCCAATGCCGCGCATCCGTTCGAGAACCCGACGGCGCTGTCGAACTTCGTGCAGATGATCTCGATCTTCGCGCTCGGCGCCGCGCTCACCAACGTGTTCGGCCGCATGGTCGGCAACCAGCGTCAGGGCTGGGCGATCCTCGGCGTGATGGGCGTGCTGTTCATCGCCGGCGTCACGGTGGCCTATTGGGCCGAGGCCAATGGCACCACCGCGCTCAACGCGATGGGGCTCACCGGCGGCAACATGGAAGGCAAGGAAGTCCGCTTCGGCATCATCGCCTCCTCGCTGTTTGCCGTGATCACGACGGCGGCCTCCTGCGGCGCGGTCAACGCCATGCATGACAGCTTCACCGCGCTCGGCGGCATGATTCCGCTGATCAACATGCAGCTCGGTGAAATCATCGTCGGCGGCGTCGGTGCCGGCCTCTACGGCATGCTGCTGTTCGTCGTGCTCGCGATCTTCGTCGCCGGACTGATGGTCGGCCGTACGCCGGAATATGTCGGCAAGAAGATCGAGGCGCGCGAGGTCAAGATGGCGATGCTCGCCATTCTGGTGCTGCCGTTGATGTATCTCGGCTGGACCGCGGTCGCGGTGGTGCTGCCGTCGGCGGTGGCCTCGATGGCCAATGCCGGCCCGCATGGCTTCACTGAGGTGCTGTACGCCTACACCTCGTCGACCGGCAACAACGGCTCGGCCTTTGCGGGCCTCAGCGGCAATACGTTCTTCTACAACCTGACGCTTGCAAGCGCGATGTTCGTCGGCCGCTTCTTCATGATCGTGCCGGCGATGGCGATGGCGGGCTCGCTCGCCGGCAAGAAGTCCGTTCCGGCCTCGGCCGGCACGTTACCGACCACTGGTGGACTGTTCGTCGGCCTCGTCGTGGGCGTGATCCTGATCATCGGCGGCTTGACTTTCTTCCCGGCGCTGGCGCTCGGGCCGATCGTCGAGCATCTCGCGATGACCTCTGGCGCCCTGTTCTGATCGAATCAATTCGGAGCTATTCCCATGGAAGTCGTCAAGATGAATAAGCGCACGCCGATGTCGACGATGCTGGATCCGAAGATCCTCGCACCCGCGATCGCTGCTTCCTTTACCAAGCTCGATCCCCGGCTGATGATGAAGAACCCGGTGATGTTCGTGGTCGAAACCGTGGCCGCGTTGACCACGGTGATCTTCGTCCGCGATCTCGTCACTGGCGGAGAGAACCTCGGCTTCACCTTCCAGATCATCCTGTGGCTGTGGTTCACCGTGCTGTTCGCCAACTTTGCCGAAGCGGTCGCGGAAGGGCGCGGCAAGGCCCAGGCTGAGTCGCTGCGCAGGACGCGCACCGAGAGCCAGGCCAAGCTCTTGTCGGGTGCGGACAAGACCTACCGTCTGGTGCCGGGCACCAGCCTCAAGGTCGGTGACATCGTTCTGGTCGAAGCCGGCGACAACATTCCGTCGGACGGTGAAGTCATCGAGGGCGTCGCCTCCGTGAACGAGGCCGCGATCACAGGCGAGTCCGCGCCCGTGATCAGGGAGTCCGGCGGCGACCGGTCGGCGGTCACCGGCGGCACCCAGGTGCTGTCCGACTGGATTCGCGTCCGTATCACGGCGGCGCAGGGCTCGACCTTCATCGATCGCATGATCAGGCTGGTCGAAGGCGCCGAGCGGCAGAAGACGCCGAACGAGATCGCGCTCAACATCCTGCTTGCGGGCTTGACGATCATCTTCGTGTTCGCGACCGTGACGATTCCGAGCTATGCGGCCTATGCCGGCGGCTCGATCTCGGTCGTGGTTCTGGTCGCGCTGTTCGTCACGCTGATCCCGACCACGATCGGCGCATTGTTGTCGGCGATCGGCATCGCCGGCATGGACCGCTTGGTGCGCTTCAACGTGCTGGCGATGTCGGGCCGCGCGGTGGAAGCAGCCGGCGACGTCGACACCTTGCTGCTCGACAAGACCGGCACCATCACGCTTGGCAATCGCCAGGCGACAGCGTTCCGCCCGCTCCGTGGCGTGACCGAGCAGGACCTTGCCGATGCCGCACAGCTCGCCTCGCTCGCCGACGAAACCCCGGAAGGCCGCTCCATCGTGGTACTGGCCAAGGAGAAATACGGCATCCGGGGCCGCGACATGGCCGAGCTCGGCGCGACCTTCATTCCCTTCACTGCGCAGACCCGCATGAGCGGTGTCGACGCGGGGGGATCGTCGGTGCGCAAGGGCGCGGTCGATGCGATCCTGAACTATGTCAGCGGAGGCAGCCTCGCGGTTGCCTCCGGCAACACGGTGCGCGCGATTCACGCGGCGCCGACCGAGGCCGCCCGCGAAATCCAGTCGATCGCCGATGAAATCGCCAAGGCGGGCGGTACCCCGCTGGCGGTCGCCAAGGATGGCCGTCTGCTCGGCGTCGTCCAGCTCAAGGACATCGTCAAGGGCGGCATTCGCGAGCGCTTCGCCGAACTCCGCCGCATGGGCATCCGCACGGTGATGATCACGGGTGACAACCCGATGACGGCAGCCGCCATCGCGGCCGAAGCCGGCGTCGACGACTTCCTGGCGCAGGCGACCCCTGAGGACAAGCTCAAGCTGATCCGCGACGAGCAGGCCAAGGGCAAGCTGGTGGCGATGTGCGGCGACGGCACCAACGACGCCCCCGCACTGGCGCAGGCCGATGTCGGCGTCGCCATGAACACCGGCACCCAGGCCGCGCGCGAGGCCGGCAACATGGTCGACCTCGATTCCAATCCAACCACGCTGATCGAGGTGGTCGAGATCGGCAAGCAGCTGCTGATGACGCGCGGCGCGCTGACGACGTTCTCGATCGCCAACGACGTGGCGAAATATTTCGCCATCATCCCGGCGATGTTCCTGGCGTTCTACCCGCAGCTCAACGTGCTCAACATCATGCACCTGGCAAGCCCGCAGAGCGCCATCCTGTCGGCGATCATCTTCAACGCGCTGATCATCATCGCGCTGATCCCGCTCGCGCTGAAAGGCGTGGCCTATCGGGCGGTCGGGGCCGGCGCGCTGCTCGGCCGCAACCTGATGATCTACGGCGTCGGCGGCATCATCATTCCCTTCATCGGGATCAAGGCGATCGACCTCGTGATCGGCGCCTTGCACCTGGTTTGAACGGGTCATCGCGAGGAGCGACCAAGCCATCCGTTCTTCTTGTAGTTCCGCAAACTGCTTCGCTTCGCTCGCAATGACGATCTTATAGGAGACACCAAAATGCTACGCGAAATCCGTCCTGCCATTCTCGTCCTCCTGATGCTCACGCTGATCACGGGGCTAGCCTATCCGCTCGCCATGACCGCGATCGCCGGCGTGATCTTTCCGAAACAGGCGGAAGGAAGCCTGATCGAGCGCGACGGCAAGGTCGTCGGATCGGCCTTGATCGGGCAGGAATTCAAGGACGACAAGTACTTCCAGGGACGGCCGTCGGCGACCACCGCGCCGGATCCGGCCGATGCGACCAAGACCGTCCCGGCACCCTACAACGCGGCCAATTCCTCCGGCTCCAATCTCGGCCCGACCAGCAAGGCGCTGAACGACCGGGTCAAGGGCGACGTGGACCGACTGAAGGCTGAAAATCCGGCGAGCGCCGTGCCGATCGATCTCGTCACCACCTCGGCCAGCGGTCTGGATCCGGACATCTCGCCGGAAGGCGCGCTGTTCCAGGTGCCGCGCGTGGCGAAAGCGCGCAATCTGCCGGAAGACAAGGTCCGTGAGCTGGTCGCGCAGAACACCCAGAGCCGTCTGATCGGATTGTTCGGCGAGCCGCGGGTCAATGTGCTGGCGCTCAATCTGGCGCTCGATGGCACCACTGCGAAATAGCACGACTATGCCGAATGCGCGGCGCGGACTATAATGTAAAGAGCCATGGTCCAGCCGCGCCGCGATCCCGAAAAACGTCCTTCGCCGGAAGCCTTGTTGGAAGCAGCAAGGCGAGAGGGCGGAGGCGTCGGCCGGCTGAAGATCTTTGTCGGCGCCGCCCCCGGCGTCGGCAAGACCTACGAGATGCTGCAGAGCGCGCACGCCAAGCTGAAGGCCGGCGTCGACGTCGTGATCGGCTTCATCGAGACCCACGGCCGGGCCGAAACCGAAGCGCTGGTGCGGGGCCTGGAAGTCGTTCCGCGCAAGCGGCTCGAATACAAGGACCAGATCCTCGAGGAGATGGATCTCGACGCGGTCATCGCGCGCCACCCGAAGATCGCGCTGGTCGATGAGCTCGCCCACACCAATGTCGCCGGCAGCCGGCATCCCAAGCGCTATCTCGACGTCGAGGAACTGCTGTCGCGCGGCATCGACGTGTACACCGCCGTCAACATCCAGCACATCGAAAGCCTCAACGACGTGGTCGCGCAGATCACGCATGTGCGCGTGCGCGAGACCGTGCCGGATTCGGTGTTCGAGCGGGCGGATGCGATCGAGCTGATCGACCTGACGCCGGACGACCTGATCCAGCGGCTGAAGGAGGGCAAGGTCTACGTTCCCCGGCAGGCCGAGCGCGCGCTGGAGCATTATTTCTCGCCGGGCAATTTGACCGCGCTGCGCGAGCTGGCGCTGCGCCGCACCGCCGAGCGCGTCGACGAGCAGCTGCTCACCCACATGCAGGCCAACGCGATCGCCGGTCCCTGGGCCGCCGGCGAACGCATCCTGGTCTGCGTCAGCGAAGATCCGCGCGCGGCGGGGCTGGTACGCTATACCAAGCGGCTGGCCGACCGCGTGCACGCGCCATGGACCGCGATCTCGATCGAAACCCGGCGCAGCCTGCAACTGACCGACGAGCAGCGCGACCGGCTTGCCGATACGCTGCGGCTGGCAGAAGCCTTGGGCGGCGAGGCGCTCACCATCCCCGGCGTCGGGCGGCGCATCGCCGACGACCTGATCAGCTTCGCGCACGCCAATAACGTCACCCATATCATCATCGGCAAATCGTCGCGCTCGCGCTGGTTCGAGATCCTGCGCGGGTCGGTGGTCCACGATCTGGTGCGGCGGGCCGGCAATATCAGCGTCAACGTCATTCCCGGCGACGACCTGGCTGCGGAGCCGGCGAGCAAGCCTGCGGTGCAGACGGCCGCGCGCGTGGAGCCGTTCGATCCGCGCCCGTATCTGATGGCGCTCGTGATCGCGGCGCTGGGGCTCGGCGCCGCCGAACTGATCCAGCCGCATTTCGGCATCGAGAATGTGGATCTGGTCTTTCTGACCGCCGTGGTGATCGTCGCGGTGCGCTACGGCCTGTGGCCGTCGCTGTTGGCGAGTGTCGCGGCTTCGCTCTGCTACAACTTCTTCTTCCTGCCGCCGATCTATACCTTCACGATCACCGATCCGACCAATATCGCGGCCTTCTTCTTTTTCATGCTGATCGCGGCGCTGGTCTCCAACGTCGCCGCGCGGGTGCGGACGCAGGCCGACACCGCGATCGGCCGGATCAGGACCACCGAACAGCTTTACGCCTTCAGCCGCAAGCTCGCCGGCACCGCGACCCTCGACGACGTGCTCTGGGCCTATGCTTACCAGACCGCGCTGATGCTGAAAGTGCGCGTGGTGCTGCTGCTGCCCGAGGATGGCGCCCTGACGGTGAAGGCGGGCTATCCGCCGGAGGACCAGCTCGACAAGGCCGATCTCGCCGCCGCGAACTGGGCCTGGAGCAATGATCATCCCGCGGGCCGCGGGTCGGACACGCTGCCCGGCGCCAGGCGGCTGTTCCTGCCGATGCGGACCGGCCGCGGCTCGATCGGGGTGATCGGCATCGACAACGACCGCACCGGCCCGCTGCTGACGCCGGATCAGCGGCGCCTCCTGGACGCGCTGATGGACCAGGGCGCGCTCGCGATCGAGCGGGTGCTGCTGGTGGAAGACATGGACCGGGTCAAGCGCACCATGGAATCCGACCGCCTGCGTTCGGCGCTGCTGACCTCGATCTCCCACGATCTCAAGACGCCGCTCGCCTCGGTGCTCGGCGCCGCCTCGACGATGCGCGATCTCGCCAGCGGCCTGGACGAGCAGCAGAAGCGCGATCTGCTTGCGACGGTGATCGACGAATCCGAACGCCTCAACCGCTTCATCGCCAATCTGCTCGACATGACCAAGCTCGAATCGGGCGCGATCGTGCCCAACACGGCGCTGCACGACATCGGCGAGATCATCGGCAGCGCGCTGCGGCGGGCGAGCAAGATCCTCGCGAACCACAAGGTCTCGCTCGAGCTCGCGGCCGACTTGCCGATGCTGGAGCTCGACGCGGTGCTGTTCGAGCAGGTGATCTTCAATCTGCTGGACAACGCCGCGAAGTACTCTCCCGCCGACACGACGATATCGATCCAGAGCTTGCGGGACGGCAACCAGGTCAGGCTGCAGATCCTCGACGAAGGCGAAGGCATTCCACCGGCGGAGCTCGAGAGCATCTTCGACAAGTTCTACCGGGCCAACAAGGCCGACCATGTTCGTCCGGGCACCGGCCTCGGGCTTGCCATCTCGCGCGGCTTCGTCGAGGCCATGCATGGCCGGATTTCGGCCGCCAACCGCGCCGACCGCAGCGGCGCCGTGGTCACCATCCGGTTGCCGATCCCGGCGGCCGTCAAATCGCTGGATACCGCCGCATGAGCGCACTGCCGATCAAGGTGCTGGTGATCGATGACGAGCCGCCGATCCGGAAATTGCTGCGGATGGGGCTGAGCACGCAGGGTTACGAGATCCTGGAAGCCTCCAACGGCAAGATCGCGCTGGAGCTGATGTCGCAAAATCCCGCACTGATCATTCTCGATCTCGGCCTGCCGGACATCCAGGGCCATGAGCTGCTGCGCATGATCCGCGGCCGCGACGATTCCGTCCCGATCGTGGTGCTGTCGAGCCGTGGCGACGAGGCCGGCAAGGTGCAGGCGCTCGATCTCGGCGCCGACGATTATCTGACCAAGCCGTTCGGCATGGATGAGCTGCTCGCGCGGCTGCGCGCGGCGTTGCGGCACCAGCTGCAGGTCCATGGCGAACGCCCGGTGTTCCGCTCCGGCGATCTCTCGGTGGATCTGGTGCGGCGCATCGTCAAGGTCGGCGACAAGGACGTGAAGCTGTCGCCGAAGGAGTACGAGCTGTTGCGGGTGCTGGTGCAGCATGCCGGCAAGGTCCTGACCCACCGTTTCCTGTTGAAGGAGCTGTGGGACGAACTGACCGACGCGCAATATCTGCGGGTCTATGTGCGCCAGCTCCGCCAGAAGATCGAGGTCGATCCCGAGCGTCCGCAATTCGTGCTGACGGAAACCGGCATCGGCTATCGCCTGCGCGCGCCGGATTAGCATCTTCCGCTCGCGGCTCTGGAGTTGCGCTACGATCTCTCGACGGCGCTCAACCCGCTTTCCGCCGCCGGGCCGATGATCGCTCCGGCTTGCGGGCCGTGCGATGCGCCGGCCGCCGTGCCGGCGCGCGCGCTGGCTTCTTTCCCGTGGCTCGTCCTTTCAGGCTCTGCTTCAGCGCGTCCATCAGGTTGATGACATTGCTCGGCCGCTGCTCGGGCTCGGCTTGCTTGACCGGCTTGCCGGCGGCCTTGCGCTTCACCAGCGTCTTCAGCGCGGTCTCGTAGTCATCCTTGAATTTCGAGGGATCGAAATGGGCTGCCTTGCTGTCGAGGATGTGGCCGGCCAGCTCGACCATGTCCTTGGTGATCTTCGGGCTCTTGATATCGTCGAAATAGTCATCAGCATCGCGCAGCTCGTAGGGAAAGCGCAGCGTGGTGCCGAGCAGGCCCTTGCCCAGCGGCTCGATGACGATGACGTGCTCGCGGTTGGTCAGCACGATGCGGGCCAGCGCGACCCGGTCCTGATCCTTCATGGCGTCGCGGATGACGGCGAAGGCGTCGAGGCCGGCCTTGCCGTCGGGAGCGATATAATAGGGATGGTTGAGATAGCGCTTGTCGATCTCGTTTCGCGGCACGAAACTGTCGATATCGATGCTGTGGTTGCTTTCGATCTGCACGGCGTCGAGTTCGTCCTTGTCGATCTCGACATATTTGCCTTTTGTCAGCTCATAGCCGCGCGCCTTCTGCTCGCCGTCCACGACCTCGCCGGTCTCGGCGTCGATGAGCTGCTGTTTCAGCCGGTTTCCGGTCTCCTTGTTGATCAAGTGAAAGCGGGTTTTCTCGATCGTGGTCGAGGCCGGATAGAGCAGCACCGGGCAGCTCACCAGCGAGAGTTTCAGTGAGCCCTTCCAATAGGCGCGTGGGGCGACCATGCCAATCTCCAGCATTTCCAATAACTTCTGGAACTCCAACGGGGGCTGCGGGTTTTGGTTCCGGACATGTCTTGGCGCGCGTCTTTGGCCTGTGCCTCGTTTGGCATGTGTCTTGGCCGATGCGCCGTCTTGGCCCATGATGGGCCGAGCTAACAAGTCACAGGATCGACCGTGGCACCCGGGAAACTATCCACCTATCGGAAGAAGCGGGATTTCGAGAAGACTGCCGAGCCCTCGGGCGAGGTCAAGGTCGCGCCGTCGGAGCGGCGCCGCTTCGTGATCCAGAAGCATGATGCGACGCGGCTGCATTACGACCTCAGGCTCGAATTCGACGGCGTCTTCAAGTCCTGGGCGGTGACGCGCGGTCCCTCGCTCGACCCGCACGACAAGAGGCTGGCGGTTGAGGTCGAAGATCATCCGCTCGATTACGGCGACTTCGAAGGCACCATTCCCGCGAGTGAATATGGCGGCGGCACCGTGCAGCTCTGGGATCGCGGCTATTGGGACTCCGACGATCCGGAGCGTGGCTTCAAGAAAGGCGACCTGAAATTCACGCTCGACGGCGACAAGCTGCACGGCAGCTGGGTGCTGGTCCGGATGCGCCGGGATCGCGACGGCGGCAAGCGCACCAACTGGCTCCTGATCAAGCACCGCGACGAATACGCGCGGGAGGGCGAGGCCAATGACGTGCTCGATGAGGATCGCTCCGTGGCCTCGGGACGGACCATGGCGCAGATCGCTGCGGGCAAGGGCAAAGCGCCGAAGCCGTTCATGCTGGCCAAAACCGCGGGGAAGACGCGCCGGATGAATGCGGACGCTGTCTGGCATTCCAATCGCGGCACGGCCGCGGAGGCGCGTGCGGCCGATGTGGCCACGCCGAAATTGTCACCAGCGAAAGCCAAAAAGGTCGCGGCGATACCCGATTTCGTCGCGCCGCAGCTCTGCACCTCGGTGGAGAGCCCGCCCGGCGGCGAGGGCTGGTGCCACGAAATCAAGTTCGACGGCTATCGCGTGCAATTGCGTGTCGAAGGTGGCGAGGCTACCCTGAAAACCCGCAAGGGTCTGGACTGGACCGACAAGTTCGGTGCCATTGCCAAGGAAGCCGGCGGCCTGCCCGACGCGCTGGTCGACGGCGAGATCGTGGCGCTCGACCACAACGGCGTGCCGGATTTCTCGGCCCTGCAGGCGGCGATTGCCGATGGCAAGACCGATCAGTTGATTTTCTTCGCTTTTGACCTGCTGTGCGCCGATGGTGCGGATCTCCGTCGCCTGCCGCTCGGCGAACGCAAGGCGCGGCTGAGGCAATTGCTGAAGGCGGCCCCTGAGAACCAGCGCAAGTGCATCCGCTATGTCGAGCATTTCGAGGCCGAGGGCGAGGATGTCATGGCGTCGGCGCGCAAGCTGTCGCTGGAAGGCATCGTCTCGAAGAAGCTCAGTGCGCCCTATCGTTCGGGCCGCTCGGAAAGCTGGACCAAGGCCAAGGTGCGTGCTGGCCAGGAGGTGGTGCTCGGCGGCTGGAAGACCACCAACGGCAAATTCCGTTCGCTGATGGCGGGGGTGCATCGCGGCGATCATCTCGCCTATGTCGGCATTGTCGGCACCGGATTTGGCCAGGACAAGGTTAAACGCATCATGCCGGCGCTGAAGCAGGCGGCATCCGACGAAAGCCCGTTCGGCGGCAACAATGCCCCGCGCAAGACGCGCGAGGTGCATTGGCTCAAGCCCGACCTGGTCGCTGAAATCGAGTTCGCGGGGTGGACCGCCGACGGCAATGTACGGCAGGCGGCGTTCAAGGGGCTGCGGCTCGACAAGCCGTCCGCCGAGATCGTGGCGGAGACCCCGCACATGGTCAGCATCGCTCGGCCCGCCCTTGCCAGGTCCGCCGCGAAATCCGCCAAGGCGGGCGCGGCGCGGCCCAAATTGCCGCCAACCAAATCGTCGGACCGCAAATCGTCGGAGGTGATGAGCGTCGTCATCTCCAAGCCGGACAAGGAGCTATGGCCCGACGGCGGCGACGGGCGAGGCGTCACCAAGCTCGATCTCGCGCGCTATTTCGAGGCGGTCGGCGAATGGATCATCGGCTACATCAAGGGACGGCCATGCTCGATCGTCCGCGCCCCGGACGGCATCAAGGGCCAGCAGTTCTTCCAGCGGCACGCGATGCCGGGGACCTCAAAACTGCTCGAGCTGGTCAAGGTGTCCGGCGACCGCAAGCCCTATCTGCAGATCGACCGCATCGAGGGGCTGGCCGCGGTCGCGCAGCTCGGCGGCCTCGAGCTGCATCCCTGGAATTGCGCACCGAATGCCTATGATACGCCGGGCCGGCTGGTGTTCGATCTCGATCCCGCGCCTGACGTCGACTTCGCCGCGGTCGTGGAGGCGGCCAGTGAGATGCGGCAGCATCTTGCCGGTCTCGGCATGGAGAGCTTCTGCAAAACCACCGGCGGCAAGGGGCTGCATGTCGTCGTGCCGCTGCTTTGCGGCGCGAAACACAGCGTGACGTGGAAGGAGGCAAAGGCCTTCGCGCAGGGCGTCTGCCAATTGATGGCCAGCGAAGATCCCGATCGCTATCTGCTCAACATGTCGAAGCAGCTGCGCAAGGGAAAGATCTTCCTGGACTATCTGCGCAACGACCGGATGTCGACCGCGGTCGCGGTGCTGTCGCCGCGGGCGCGCCAGGGCGCCACCGTGTCGATGCCGCTGACCTGGGCGCAGGTGAAGGGTGAACTCGACCCGAAGCGCTTCACCATCCGCACCGCGCCAACTCTGCTCGCCAGGTCGAAGGCATGGCAGGCCTATGATGAGGCGGCGTCATCGATCAAGGCGGCGATCAGGAAGCTGTCGGGGAAGAGTTAGTTGGGTTTGGTCATTCCGGGGCGCGCCTAGCGCGAACCCGGAATCTGGAGGTCATTGCGCGAAGCGCGCCCCGGAATGACGAGTATCAGGCCGGCTCAGAGGCGCCCGAGTAGTAACAGGATCACCAGGATGACGATGATGAGGCCAAGACCGCCGCCGCCGTAATAACCGGTGCCATAGAACGGACCGCCGCCGATGCCGCTGAATCCGCCCAGCAGCGCGATGACGAGAATGATCAGGATGATCGTACCGATAGACATTTAAGCTCTCCTCAGCCCCTCAGTGGGCGCTTGCTTGCTGTGTTGTGCGCCGGAGAAACTTGCGGGAACCTTGAAAGTTCCGCCTCTTGCGCCGCGATAAAATCGCTCTGCCCTTTTTTTCGAGGCGAATCCGACTACATCAGGAAGATTGGAAAGGATTGTTGCATGTCCGCACCACTCGTCGTTCTGATCCCGCATCGCCTGGGGCGCGAGGAAGCGGTTCGTCGTCTCAAGTCAGGTCTGACCCGCGCGGCCACCAGCGTTCCGGTGCTGAAGGTGGACGAGGAGCGCTGGGACGGGGACCACATGTTCTTTCGTGTCCGCGCGCTGGGGCAGGCGGCGTCCGGTCACATCGACGTCGCCGAGGAGCATGTCCGGCTGGAAGTGATGCTGCCGTGGCTGTTGCAGCGGTTTGCCCAGGCGGCCCAGGCGATGATCCGCGACCGCGGTACTCTGCTGTTGACCAAGAAGAGCTGATCAGGCGCTGACGCGCATTCGCGCCGGTCTCGCGGCGCCGACAAAGCGCGCCTTCAGCACCGCCACCGGCAGATGCCGCAGCAGCGAAGCCAGTGGAAGGCTCGACGTCGCCGGATCGGTCACGCCGTCGATCTCGAACCCTGCCAGGTTGATCGCGCCGTCAAGCTGTCCCACCGAGGGCCAGACCCGACCGGCTTGCGAGACGGCGGCGAACAAACGGGTCGCCACGATGATCGCGGCGTCCTTGCCGCGGCGACGAGCAAAGGCAATGACATGGTCGCGATCCGGCCCGCTCACCTCGAGCGGCCGATAATCGCCATAGGCGAAGACGTCGGCCATGTCGGTGCGGAGCTTGAGGAGATGCGCGGTCCAGGCCAGTTTGACGTGACCGTTGGGCCAATCTTGCGCAAGCGCCTCCCAGTCGGGAGCGCGAGTCGCCGCCAGCACGGCCGCGCGTTCGTCGAAATCGACCGGCCGGCGGTTGTCGGGGTCGACCAGCGACAGATCCCAGAATTCCGTGCCCTGGTAGAAATCCGGCACGCCCGGCATCGTCGCCTTCAAGGTGAGCTGGCTCAGCGAATTGAGCGCGCCCAACAGCGCGACGCGCTGCGCCAATGTTGCAAGCGAGCCGAGAAACTCGCTCGAAGCCGAGCGATCCAGAATCCGTTCGATGAACGTTTGCAGTCCCGCCTCGTAGGACTCGTTGGGATTGAGCCAGCTCGTCTCCTGCTTGCCTTCGCGCGCTGCCTTCAGCGCGTAGCCCTGCATCCGCTCGAGGAACGCGTCGTCCTGATCGTCGACCGGCCATGCGCCGAGCAGCGCCTGATAGAGCATGTATTCCGCAGTCACCGACGGTGCGCGTATCTCGCCGTTGGTGACCAGATGCGGCGCGTTCAGCACCTTCCATTTTGCGACCGTGCTGCTCCATTCGCCGGCGATCTCCGTCAACGCCATCAGCCGCGCGCGGGCGTCTTCGCCGCGCTTGGTGTCGTGGGTCGCGGTTGCGGTCATGCCGTGCGGCCATTCCCTGGCGCGGCTCCGCATCATGGCATGGAAGTCGGTGACCGCCAGCCCCTTGGCGGAAGGGTCGCCGCCGACTTCGTTCAGCGCAAGCAGCCGATGGTAGCGGTAGAACGCCGTATCCTCGAGCGACTTCGCCATCAGCGGACCGGTGAACTGCTGCAGCTTCAGCGCAAACCGGCGCACCCGCGGCGCGCTATGTGCGGTCCGTCCCGACTTGATCAGGTCCATGGTGATGGCGTCGCGGAGAAAGTCGAAAATGCCTTCGTCGGCGGCGAACCAGTCGGCGCGCGCCAGCGCGATGGTCCGCGCGATCAATTCGCGGTCGTGCACGCTCGGGGCCGCCGAGGTCAGATAGGTGCGATAGACCGGAAAGTGCAGCACGTAGAGTTCGAGCGCCTCGCGCAGGCTGTCGGCGGAATAGTCGCGGGTGGAATAATGCCCGTCGGCGATGCGCGCGAGCAGCCGGCTCAAGACCGTGAATTCGCTGGTCAGCAAGGTGCGCAGCACCCTGCGCTTGGCGTCTCGGAGCACCGGCGCGAGCCGGGGCGGCGTGCTAGAGATCTGACGCCAGATCTCGTCCAGCGGCTCGAGGCCCTTGGCGTCGATCAGGACGTGGCTGATGACGTTCATCCACTCATAGCCGGTGGTGCCGTGCACGCCGGTGAAGCCAAGCAGCTTCTCGCCTTCGCCAAGGATTTTCTCCACCACGAGATAGAAGGGCTTGCCGTCCTGGCCGTGCGCGTCGCGGATCAGCCGGCGCAGACGCTGGAAATATTGCGCGGGATCGCGCAGGCCGTCGATATGGTCGAGCCGCAGCCCCTGCAACTTATCCTCCTCGATCAGCCGTCGCACCAGCCGATGCGCGGCGTCGAAGGTTGCGGCATCCTCGACCCGCAGTCCCGCCAGCGTGTTGACATCGAAGAAGCGGCGGTAGTTGATATCGCTGGAGGCGAGCCGCCAGTGGCCGAGCTTGTAGTGCTGGCGTTCAAGCAGATGATGCAGGGCCAGCGTCTCGGCAGTGCGGTCAGGGCCCGCGCGATATGCGTCGAGCCCGCGTGCGATAATCTCGGCGCCGCCCTCGATGGCCTTCAGCTCAGCCTTGAAGCCCGGGGCCTCGGTGCGATTGGGATGGCGCAATCCGGTGTGGCGCGAGGCGAGTGCGAGGACGCGGCGCCCGGCCTCGCTCGCCTCGACGCCGGCTGCCTGGACGATGATCCGCAGTATCTCGCCATAGCGCTCCGGCGCGATCGGCAGGCGATGCTCGAAGTACCAGCACGAGAAGCTGCCTTCGCCTGGATCGTAGCGCAGCTCGATCTCGCCGCGCTCCAGCGCGTTCCCGTAGGACGAGCCGATGATCGGCAGCAGCACGCCGCCGCGCGCGCGGTGCGGCAACTGCTCCCAGTCGATGTCGAAGGAGACCGCATGCGGCGAGGCCGGTCCCCATTCCAGCACGTCGAGCCACCACGGATTGTCCGCATAATGCACGCCGACATGGTTGGGGACGAAATCGAGGATCAGGCCGAGATCATGCTGCTTCAGCGCGGCACTCAGCACCGCGAAGCCGGCCTCGCCGCCAAGCTCCGGATTGAGCTTGGTGTGGTCGACGACGTCATAGCCGTGGGTCGAGCCCTTGCGCGCCTTCATGAACGGCGAGGCATAGAGATGGGTGATGCCGAGCGCCTTCAGATAGGGCACGACCTGCGCGGCCTGCTCGAAATTGAAATCCTTGGTCAGCTGCAGCCGGTAGGTCGCGATCGGGATCGCCGGAGGCATGGCGCTAGCCTCCAATGCGCCAGAACACCGACCATGGCGGCAGGTGTTCGCCGGGCTCGCCGCCCCAGATCGCCGTGCCTCTGGCTGCGGCTGGCCGGCAGGCGATCTCGCGCGCCGACAGATTGGCGAGGAGCCGCAGCGGCGTTCCGTCGCCCAGGCGCCAGTCGGCCGCCAGGAGACCGTTGGCTGCAGCCTCGGCCTCGCCGAACGCCGCGCCTGCAAGGCGTGGCGTGATCTCGCGCTTTCGGATCGTCAGCAGCCGCTGCACCAGCGCAAGCCGCATCCGTCCGTTCGCCGCGTCGCGCGCATCCCAATCCAGAACCGCGCCGTGGAACGTCGCGGGATCGAGCGGATCCGGCACCTCGTCGCCATAGGCCGCGTAGGCCCAGGCATATTCCTCGCGTCGTCCGTTGCGCACGGCGGCGGCGAGATCCCCGGTGAAATCGCAAAAGAACGGGAACGGCACCTTGGAGCCCCATTCCTCGCCCATGAACAGCATCGGCGTCATCGGCGCCAGCAGCGTGATCGCAAGCCCGGCTTCGATGCCCTTGGGGTCGGCGATGCTTTCCAGCCGGTCGCCGAATGGGCGGTTGCCGATCTGGTCGTGGTTTTGCAGGAAGTTGACGAAAGCGCTGGGTTCCAGCGCGCCGCTCGGCTCGCCTCTCGGCTGGCCGCCCCAGAACGGCGCGGGCTCGCCCTGGTAGACGAAGCCCGAAGCAAGCGACCGGGCCAGGCCGCCGAGCGGCGACTCTTGATAATCGCCATAATATCCGTTGCTCTCACCGGTCAGCAATACGTGCCAGACATGGTGATAATCGTCGTTCCACTGCGCGTGATATTTGCCGCGCGGCGGGTGTACCGCATCCAATAGCGAAGCGCGGTTGTCGCCGTTCTCGAGCACGAGATGAATGTGCCGGCCGGTCTCGGCGGCGAGTTGGCCTGCCGCGATGCTGAGCTCATGCAGCATCGAGATCTCGCCGGGCTCGTCCAGGATGTGGTTGACCGCGTCGAGCCGCAATCCGTCGAAGCGGTAGTCGCGCAACCATTGCACGGCATTCTCGACGGCGAAGGCGCGCACCTCCGGCAGCCGGTAGTCGATCGCGCTGCCCCATGGTGTATGGGCTTCGGTGAAGAAAGCCGGCGCATAGCGACCGAGATAATTTCCCTCGGGACCGAAATGGTTGTAGACCGCGTCGAGAAACACCATCAGCCCGCGCCGATGCGCTTCGTCGACCAGGGTCTTGAGATCCTCCGGCCGGCCATAGGCGCTGTCCGGCGCGTACCACAACACGCCGTCATAGCCCCAGCCCCGCGTGCCCGCGAAATCGGCCAGCGGCATCAGTTCGAGCGCGGTGATCCCGGTCGCTACAAGGTGATCGAGCTTGTCGATCATTGCGCGGTAGCTGCCCTGTTTCGTGAACGTTCCGACATGGGCTTCGATCAGCACAGTCTCCTGCCAGGGCCGGCCGCGCCAATCCTCTGCGCGCCACTCAAACCGATCGTGCTCGATCACTTCGCTCGGACCGAACACATCCTCGGGCTGAAAGGCGGAAGCCGGATCGGGCACCTCGAGCTCGTCGTCGATCCGGAACTTGTAACGGGCGCCGGCCCCGACGCCCTGAACGTCGGCGGTGAACCAGCCGTCGTCGCCGCGATGCATGGGTTGGGGACGATCGAGCATCAGGTCGACGCGTTTGGCAGCCGGCGCCCACAGCCGAAAGGAGACGCCGTCCTTGCTCGGGCGCGGACCGAAGCTGGCGGCGCTCATAAGACGCCTGCAAAGGCGAGCACGGCCCGGGCCGGCGCTTGGGTGTCGGCACCAGGCGCGAGATCGAGGCCAGTCTGCTTGGCCTCGGCCGTGTCCAGCACCTGCCGCCAGCTCTTATATTCAGGCATCTTCGGCAACTTGAACGCAATCTCCTCTGGGGCGGCATTCAGAACGATAAAGATCGCCGCCTGACCTTGTTCCAATGGACCGAGCACGTAGGCAAGAAAACGGCCCTCCGGAAACTTCCAGTCCGTCTCCGTCATCTCCTCGGCCGCGGGCGTCAGCCACAACACGCCATAGGTTCCATCGGCCCGCCGCCCATCGAGCCAACGCCGCGCGCGGATTTGCGGAAATTTGCGGCGTAATTCGCTCATGTGGCCGACGAAATCGGTCAGGTCGTCGCCGTCGCGCCCGAGATTGTCCCAGCCAACCCAGCCGATCTCGTTGTCCTGGCAATAGGCGTTGTTGTTGCCGCCCTGCGAGTTGCCGACCTCGTCGCCGGCCAGGATCAGCGGCAGGCCCTGCGCCAGCAACAGGCAGGCCAGCTGATTCTTGCGAAGCTGGCGGCGCAGCGCCGAAATCGCCGGGTCGTCGCTCGGGCCCTCCTGGCCGCAATTGTTGCTGTGGTTGTCGTTGGAGCCGTCGCGATTGTCCTCGCCATTGGCGGCATTGTGCTTTTCGTTGTAGCTGAACAGGTCCGCCAGCGTGAAGCCGTCATGCACGGTGATGTGATTGACGCTCGCGCGCGGCCTGCGGCCGTCGTGGTTGAACAGGTCCGAGGAGCCGGTCATGCGGCTGGACACGTCGCCGATCAGGCTGCCTTCGCCGCTCCAGTAGCGGCGCATCGCGCTGCGGTAGCGGTCGTTCCATTCCGACCATTGCGAGGGAAAGGCCCCGACCTGATAGCCGCCCATGCCGAGGTCCCAAGGTTCGGCGACCAGCTTGACGGCAGCCAGCACCGGGTCTTGCCGGATCGCGGTGAGAAAGGCGGCGCTGCGGTCGAATCCATGGGGCTCGCGCGCCAGCGTGGTGGCGAGATCGAAGCGGAAGCCGTCGACGTGGCAGACCTCGACCCAGTAGCGCAGCGAGTCCATCACCATCTGCAGCACGCGCGGATGGGTGAGATTGACCGAGCTGCCGCAGCCGGTGAAGTCGTCGTAATAACGCTTGTTGTCCGGCTTCAGCCAGTAATAGGAGGCGTTGTCGATACCGCGGAAGCACAAGGTCGGGCCGAGATGGTTGCCTTCTGCGGTGTGGTTATAGACGACGTCGAGCATCACCTCGATGCCGGCGTCATGCAATCGCGCCACCGTGGTGCGGAAGGCGTCGAGCGGATTGTCCTGCGCGTAGCGCGGCTCCGGTGCGAAGAACGACACGGTATTATAGCCCCAGTAGTTCACCAGCTTCTTCTCGACCAGCACGCGGTCGTCGACGAAGCCGTGGATCGGCAACAGCTCGATGGTGGTGACGCCAAGCTTCTTCAAATGCGCGATCATGGCGGGCGAGGACAGCCCGCCATAGGTGCCGCGCAGATTGGGCGGCACATCCTGGCGCGTCTGCGTCAGTCCCTTGACGTGGGCCTCATAGATGATGGTGTCTTCCCAGGGGATGCTGGGACGCATCTCCCGGCGGCCCCAGTTGAACGTCTCGTCGATGACGACGGATTTCGGCATGCCGCGCGCATTGTCGCGGCGGTCGAACGAGAGATCCTCGCGCGGGCTTCCGGTGCGATAGGCGAAATGCGCGTCGCTCCACACCAGTCGTCCCGCGAGCCGTCTGGCGTAAGGGTCGAGCAGCAGCTTGTTGGGATTGAAGCGGTGGCCGTGCTCGGGCTCGTAGGGGCCGTGCACGCGATAGCCATAGAGCTGTCCGGGGGAGACGTCGTTGAGATAGCCGTGCCAGACGTCCTCGGTGCGCTCGGGCAGCTCGATGCGTTCGAGCTCGCGCCGCCCCTGGCTGTCGAACAGACACAGCTCGAACTTCTGCGCATTGGCAGAAAACAGGGCAAAATTGGTACCGCGGCCGTCCCAGCTTGCGCCGAGGCGGGAAAAGGTTCCAGCGGTCAAACGCATCAAGTCAACTTTCCGGAATCAGAAATATCGCGGCCAGGGGCGGGATCGTCAGATTGAGTTCAGGCCCGGCGCCGTCCCAGGTATGGACTTCCCCGACATTGCCGACATTGCTGCCGCCATAATGGGCCGAATCGGAATTGAACACCTCGCGCCACTGGCCGGCATGAGGCACGCGGACGCGATAGTCGTGGTAGACGTTGGGCGAGAAATTGGCGACGATGACGCAGCGCTGGTTCGAATTGCTGCCCTTGCGCAGCCAGGCGAACACGTTGTGGCTGGCATCCTCGGTGATGATCCATTCGAAACCGGCCGGGTCGCAATCGAGCTCGTGCAGCGCGGGCAGCGTGCGATAGAGTCGGTTGAGATCGCGGATCAGGGCCTGGATGCCGGCATATTTCGGGTGATCGAGCAGGTGCCAGTCCAGCGAATGGTCGTGATCCCATTCGCGCTCTTGGCCGAACTCGCAGCCCATGAACAACAGCTTCTTGCCGGGATGTGCGAACATGAAGCTGTAATAGGCGCGCAGATTGGCGAAGCGCTGCCATTCGTCGCCGGGCATCCGGCCCAGGATGGAGCGCTTGCCGTGCACGACTTCGTCATGCGACAGCGGCAGGATGAAGTTCTCCGAGAAGGCGTAGTGCAGGCCGAACAGAATATCGCCGTGGTGGAATTTGCGATGGATTGGATCCTTGCCGATGTATTTCAGCGTGTCGTGCATCCAACCCATGTTCCATTTGTAGCCGAACCCGAGCCCGCCATACTGGACCGGGCGTGACACCTGCGGCCAGGCGGTGGATTCCTCGGCTGCGGTGGTGGCCTGTGGAAAACGGGCGAACAGTTCGGTATTGAAGCGGCGCAGGAATTCGATCGCCTCCAGATTCTCGCGCCCGCCAAACTGGTTCGGGATCCAGCCGCCCGAGGGGCGGCTGTAATCGAGATACAGCATGGAGGCGACGGCGTCGACGCGCAGGCCGTCGATGCCGTAGCGCTCCAGCCAGAACAACGCGTTCGCCACCAGGAAATTGACGACTTCCGTGCGGCCGTAATTATAGATCAGCGTGCCCCAGTCGAGATGGCGGCCCTGCATCGGGTTGGCGTGCTCGTAAAGCGCGGTGCCGTCGAAATGACCGAGCCCATGCGGGTCGTCGGGAAAGTGGCCGGGGACCCAGTCGAGCATCACGCCCAGGCCCTCGCGGTGGCAGGCGTCGATCAGCGCACAGAAATCGGCCGGCGAGCCGAAGCGGCTGGTCGGCGCATAGAGCCCGGTCGGCTGATAGCCCCAGGAACCGTCGAACGGGTGCTCGCTGACCGGCAGAAGCTCGATATGGGTGAAGCCGAGGTCGCGGGCGTAAGCTGGAAGCTGCTCCGCCAGTTCGCGGTAGGTCAGCCATTCATTGTTGCCCTTGCGCCGCCATGAGCCGAGATGGACCTCATAGATCGAGATCGGCGCGTTGATCGCGTTGATCCCTGACGGGGCCGGACGTGGCCGCGGCAGGTGAGTCTCGTCGAACACGATGGACGCGGTCTTCGGACGCAGCTCGGTGGCAAACGCAAGAGGATCCGACTTCAACGGCAGATGCTGGCCCTGCGGGCCGATGATGTCGAACTTGTAGTGGTCGCCCGGCTTGGCGTGCGGGATGAACAGCTCCCAGTAACCGACACCCCGCACGCGCATCGGGTGGCGACGCGCATCCCACAGATTGAAATCGCCGACCACGCTGACGCGGCGCGCATTGGGCGCCAGCACGACGAAGGCCACGCCATCGACGCCGTCCAGCGTCATCGGATGCGCGCCGAGCTTGTCGTAGAGGCGTTGATCGGTGCCTTCGCCGAGCAGATAGAGGTCGAAATCGCTGAGCACGGGCGGAAAGCGGTAGGGATCGTCGAGACTGACGACGTTGTTGCCGTATTGCGCGCGCAGCTGGTAGCGTCGCGAGCCGTTCGGCAACGCGCCGGCGAATAATCCGGCGTCGTGAATCCGCGCCAGCGCGGCCACCGCGCCATGCTCGCCGACGGCCTCGACTTTCGACGCCTCGGGCAGGAAGGCGCGCACCACCGTCCTGTCGCCCTCGCTATGCAGTCCGAGATAGTGGAACGGATCGGCGTGGCGGCCTTCGACGATGGCATAGGCTTCGGCGGAAAGTTGGGTCATCAGGTCTCGCTCGCGGGCTCGGAGAGGATTCGAAGCATGCCGGCCAGGGGAATGCGTAGCCAGTCGGGGTGGTGGGTCAGCTCATCTTCGATTTCGCATAGGGCTTTTTCCAGCAAAAAGAAATCAAGCATTGCATTGCTTGCATGCAGCTCCGCCGGCCAAAGTCGTGAACTCTTGATGATGTCGCGATAACCGGTCAGAAATGCCGTCGTTGCGCGTTGGCGCCATTCCGCCAGCGCTGCAGCCAGCCGGCCCTGCTCTTCGGGAGCGACTTTTAGCGCCCGTTCCAGCGCTGCGGTGACCGAGTAATCGATCGAACGGATCAGGCTCGCCACATCGCGCGCCGCGGGCGCCTTGCGCCGCCGCTCCGCCAGCGCAAGATAGCGCTCGCCCTCGAATCCGGTGATGAAAATATCATCCTTGACGATCAAGAGGTGCCGAAGGCGAAAATCCCCGTGCAGGCGGATCTTCAGGCCGTCGATCTCCTGCGGCAGCCGTGTGCCCAGGCGCTCCAGCAAGTCGGCGCGCCGGCTCAGCATGCGATCGACCAGCGGCCGGTCCGACTCCCGCATCGCGTCGCGCCGCAGGCCCAGAGCGTAGAGCACGCGCTCCGCCCGTCCCGTGACATCGTCGACCCAGCGGTGGACGTCCTCGGGCCGGATCGGCTCCGGTGCGAAATCGATCAGGTCGGAGCGCGACGCCAGCGCGAGATGCAGCTCGGCGGCGCGGCGTCCGGCCTGCGCCATGTAACGCAAGTAGGGAATGACTTGCTGCTCGCTCTCGCCGGCTTGTCCGTTGGCGGCCAGCAGCCGCTGCTCGTCGACAAAGCGGTCGAGATAGGCCGAACTCACGGCCCAGCCGTCGCCCTGGTTGGCAACAAACGCGTGAACCGTCATGATCGCATGCGGCTGATGCGCTTCGATCAGCTCGGCGCTGCCGAGCAGCGCCGGTGCGTTGGCGAAGCCTGCGACCTCGGTCAGGAACCGGCCGACCTCGATCTCGGGATTGGTGCCGCCTTCGAGCTTGCGGAAGAATTTGACGGCATAGTCGTTGTCCACCACGGCGCTGCTGTTGGAGCGTTCGGTGTCGATGGCGCTGACATGCTCGGGCTCCCGGATCGGCCGGTCGGAGAATTTGCTGGTCGGCCTGAATTCGAGCCGCAGGCCGTTTTCCTCGACCGTCAGCGCCTGGCTGAGGTTGCGAAGCAAGAGCGCGATGAAGATCGGCGCGGTCGCCACATCGAGCAGCGTTCCCTCGCGCGCGCCCTGCCGGACGGCCGCGAACGCATGCGGGTTGTACCGCTCGCGATCGAAGCGCACCCACTCGATCTGCATCGGCAGCGAGTAGCGCGCGGTGATGCCGCGCTGCGTGGCTTCGAAGAACGCCAGCCACGGCCTGTTGTCGCCGATGTCGCAGAACGGAATGGCGGAGACCAGCGTCGGCCGGATCGCCTCTGGCGAGTTTTCCGGATACCACCGGGTCCGCGCCAGGTGGTCGGGCAAGACGTCGCGCTCGAACACGCCGCGGGCCCGCGCCAGCGAGACCCAGGTCGAGCCGAGCGGCACCACCAGCGTCTCGAACTCCGGCACCACCGTCGGCGCGACGGGCTCCGACTTGTCCCGCTCCAAAAGCTGAAACCAGTAGAAGCCGTATGGTCCGAGCGTGATCATGTAGGGCAATTCGCCGATCGGCGGAAAGCGCGTGCGGCCGAGCATCTCCAGCGGAATGCGCTCCTTCCAGGCCGACAGGTCGAGCTCGGTGGCCTGCGCCGAGCGCGACAGGTTGGCGATGCAGAGAATGACCTCGCCCTTGTACTCTCTGACATAGGCGAGCACCGAGCGATTGGCCGGACGAATGAACGCCATGCTGCCGCGGCCGAAGGCAAGCGTCGATTTGCGCACCGAGATCAGCCGCTTGGTGCCGCTCAGCAACGACGACAGGCTGCGCGACTGGGCTTCCACATTGACCGCCTCGTAACCATAGACCGGGTCCATGATCATCGGGGCATAGAGCCTTGCCGGATCGGCGCGGGAGAAGCCGCCATTGCGGTCCGGTGTCCACTGCATGGGTGTGCGCACGCCGTTGCGGTCGCCCAGATAGATATTGTCGCCCATGCCGATTTCGTCGCCGTAATAGATGATCGGCGTGCCCGGAAACGACATCAGGAGCGAATTCATCAGTTCGATCTTGCGGCGGTCGTTGTCCATCAGCGGCGCGAGCCGCCGGCGGATGCCGAGATTGATGCGGGCGCGCGGGTCGTTGGCATAGGTCGACCACAGATAGTCGCGCTCGACGTCGGTGACCATTTCCAGGGTCAGTTCATCATGGTTGCGCAGAAACAGCGCCCATTGGCAATTGGCGGGAATGTCGGGCGTCTGGCGCAGGATGTCGGTGATCGGGAAACGGTCTTCCTGCGCGATCGCCATGTAGATCCGCGGCATCAGCGGGAAGTGGTAGGCCATGTGGCATTCGTCGCCCTGGCCGAAATATTCCTGGACGTCCTCGGGCCATTGATTGGCTTCGGCAAGCAGCAGCTTGCCCTTGGCGTGGGC
This sequence comes from Bradyrhizobium sp., assembly GCF_049581145.1. Classification (GTDB taxonomy): domain Bacteria; phylum Pseudomonadota; class Alphaproteobacteria; order Rhizobiales; family Xanthobacteraceae; genus Bradyrhizobium. The sequence continues at coordinate 22,448 of NZ_JBAURI010000555.1, read as the reverse complement.
ATCGAGCTCGACGCGCAGCTTCTTGATGATGGCGTGGGTTTCGGGCAGGTTTTCGTTATTGGTGCCGTCGCGCTCGCACAAATAGGGAATTGCATCGAGCCGAAACCCGTCGACGCCGGCATCCAGCCAGCGCTTCATGACCTGGATCAGCGCGTGGACCACGCGCGGATTGTCGAAGTTCAGATCGGGCTGGTGCGAGAAGAAGCGGTGCCAGTAGAACTGGCCGGCTTCCGGGTCCCAGGTCCAGTTCGACTTCTCAGTATCGGTGAAGATGATCCTGGTGCCCAGATATTTCTGGTCGGTATCGCTCCATACATACCAGTTGCGTGCGCTTGACCTCGGATCGCTGCGACGGGCGCGCTTGAACCAGTGGTGCTGGTCGGAGGTATGGTTGATCACCAGTTCGGTGATGACGCGCAGGCCGCGCTTCTTGGCTTCCTGGATGAAGCGCTTGAAGTCCTTCATCGTCCCGAAATCGGGATTGATCGAGCCGTAATCGGCGATGTCGTAGCCGTCGTCGCGGCCGGGCGAGGGGTAGAACGGCAACAGCCACAGCGCCGTGACGCCGAGCTCCTGCAGGTAGCCGAGTTTTTCGGTGAGCCCTGCGAAATCGCCCACCCCGTCATTGTTGCTGTCGGCAAAGGCCTTGACATGCAGCTGATAGATGACGGCGTCCTTGTACCAGAGCTCGTCATGGTCGAGATCGGTGACCGGCAGTTCGGTGGCGTCGATGGATGACAGCAGGTTCATGGCGTCCCCTTACGCCAGATGATGCGCTGGGTCTTGTCGCGTCGGGTCTTGTCCCGTCAGGTCTCGGGAAGCCCTGCCGGAGTCGATCCGCGGCGGGCGCCCGTCATCGGCGGTCGTCGAATCAAGTATGACGCCGCCAGCCGCGGCGCTCTCGATGGTTTGAGTTGTCTTGTTCACGGTGATGCCATTGACATGGAACCGAGGTCCCGTATCCCTACCCGGGAAGGAGACGCTCCGGACCTTTATAGAAAGCCGCTGCCGGTCATTGGTTCCCCGTCGGAACGGTTGGGGTACCAGAGAGTTAGATACGGCTATCCTGTTTTCGTATCTACATAATTTCGCGACCCCCGGGGCAGTCGCGAGCAAACAGCGTGCCGAATGGACCTTTTCACCCAAGCCAAAAACCTCGCAATCTTAACCGAATTCATCGACGGCCAGGGCCTCCGGCACGTGGCCGACGAGACCGCGTTACGGATCATCGTCGACGCCCTACCGGTACGAACGCCGAACCGCTTTGTCGAGGGCGCGGTGGTGATTCGCTCCGGCCAGCCGGCGCGGACCGAACTTGCCCCAGAGGCCCAATTGCCGCTGCGCTGGACCATCCTGGATGCCGGCGCGGGCGTGATCGCCGAAGGCCAGACCGCAGAGCGCGCCTTCCTTTGGCCGCAGGATTTGCCGGTTGGGACCTACCGGCTGCGACTATCTGACGCCTCCTCGGAGACCGAGGAGGTGCCCCTTGTCGTGGCGCCGCCGCGGGCGTTTGGCGGTGATTTCGACCGGGGCTGGCTGCTGGCGGTGCAACTTTACGGCATCCGCTCCGCGCGCAATTGGGGCATGGGCGATTTCACCGACCTCAAGGGGTTGATCGAACTGGCGGCATCGCTCGGCGCCGATGGCGTCGGCCTCAATCCGCTGCATGCGCTGTTCGACGACCGGCCCGGCGATTGCAGCCCCTATTCGCCGAACAGCCGGCTGTTTCTGAATGCGCTCTATGTCGACGTCGAGCAGATTCCGGAATATCTGCCGACCGACGACGGCGACGTGATCGCCGGTTTGCGCCGGACAGAGATCGTGGACTATGCTGCGGTCGCCGGCCTGAAATGGTCGGCGCTGCGCGCGGCGTTCGAGCGTTTCAACGCCGAGGCGGGCCCGGCACGCCGACGGAATTTCGACAAATTTCGTGACGAGCACGGCTCGCTATTGTCGCGCTATGCCTGCTTCGAAGTGCTGCGGCACCGCTTCGACCGGCCTTGGTGGGAATGGCCCGAGGAATGGCGCCAGCCGCGCGAGGCCAAATGCGCCGAGCTGCGCAACGGCACCGATCGGCACGAGATCGAGTTCGTCGAATTCGTGCAGTGGATGGCGGACCGGCAGCTGCGATCATGCCGGCATCTGGCGACCCGGCTCGGCATGAAGGTCGGTCTCTACCTCGACGTCGCGGTCGGCGTGCAGTCCGACGGCTTCGACGCCTGGAACGAGCAGGCGGCGATTTCGCGCTATCTCGCCGTCGGCGCGCCGCCCGATCCCTTGAACACCGCGGGCCAGAATTGGGGCCTGGCGGGCTTCAATGCCGCGGGTCTCGAATTGAAGTCGTTCGAGCCGTTCCGCGAGATGCTGCGGGCCTCGATGCGCTATGCCGGTGCGATCCGGCTCGATCACGTGCTGGGTCTGAAGCGGCTCTACCTGGTGCCGCATGGCTTCTCGCCCAAGAGCGGAGCCTATGTGCAGATGCCGTTCGAGGCGTTGCTGGCGGCGACCGCGCAGGAAAGCGCCGCGCATGACTGCGTGGTGATCGGCGAGGATCTCGGTACCGTGCCGGACGGTTTCCGCGAGCAGATGGCCGATTGGGGCATCTGGTCATATCAGGTGATGATGTTCGAGCGTGACGACGCCGGGCGCTTTCGCGGCGTCGATCATTATATGCCCAATGCGCTCGTCACCTTCAACACCCACGATCTGTCGACCTATGCAGGTTGGCGTGCATTCAGCGATCTGAAGCTGAAGCGCTCGCTCGGAATCGATCCCGGCGAGACCGATGAGGCGCGCTGGCACGCGCTCGCCATGCTGGATGACGTGTTGCGCCAAAATGCCATTGACCGACATGATCTTTATGCGGTGGTCGGGTTGCTGGCGCGGACCAAATGCCGCCTGCTGACGATTTCGCTGGAGGATCTGCTTGGCGTGATCGACCAACCCAATATTCCAGGCACCGTCGATGAGCATCCGAATTGGCGCCAGCGCCTGTCGGTCGCGCTCGAGGACATCGCGTCCGCGATCGATGTCGCAGCTCTCAAGGAAGCGACGCATGAACGCGCTCGGATCGGGACCTGACACGTCCATCATGTCCCTGATCGAAGACTACGGCCTGATCGGCGATTGCGAGACCGCGGCGCTTGTCGGCCGGGACGGCTCGATCGATTGGCTGTGCTGGCCGGCCTTCGATTCGGATGCCTGCTTTGCCGCGATCCTTGGCGGCCCCGAGAACGGCCGCTGGCTGATCGCGCCGACCGAAGAGATCACGGCGTCGTCGCGCTGCTATCGGAACAACACGCTGATCCTGGAGACACGATTCGAGACGGCCAGCGGCACTGTTGCGCTGATCGATTTCATGCCGCCGCGCGGCGAAGCGTCCGACATCGTCCGATTGGTGCGGGGCGTCAGCGGCCGGGTCACGCTGCGCATGCAATTGGTGATCCGCTTCGGGTTCGGCGCCGACATTCCCTGGGTGAAGCGCACCGAGGACCGCACGGCCCTGCTGGCGATCTGCGGGCAGGACATGACGGTGTTGCGCACGCCGGTCGAAACCTGCGGCGAGGACATGACCACGGTCGCGGATTTCGCGGTCGGCGCGGGCGAGACCATTCCGTTTGTGCTGACCTATGGGCCGTCGCATCTGCCGGTGCCCGAGCCGCTCGATCCCGAGGTCGCGCTGCGCGAGACCGAGGAGTACTGGACCGACTGGTGCGGCCATTGCACCTATCAGGGCGCGCATCGCAGCCTGGTGATGCGGTCGCTGATCACGCTGAAGGCGCTGACCTATGCGCCGACCGGCGGCATCGTGGCTGCGCCGACCACGTCGCTGCCGGAAAAGCTGGGCGGCGCCAGGAACTGGGACTATCGCTATTGCTGGCTGCGCGACGCCACCTTTACGCTGCTGGCGCTGATGAATTCCGGCTACACCGAGGAAGCCTCGGCCTGGCATGGCTGGTTGCTGCGGGCGGTGGCCGGTGCGCCCGCCAACATGCAGATCATGTACGGCATCATGGGCCAGCGGCGACTGTTGGAATGGGAGGCCGGCTGGCTGCCAGGCTATCAGGGCGCGCAGCCGGTGCGGGTCGGCAACGCCGCCCACGCGCAGCTGCAGCTCGACGTCTACGGCGAGCTGATCGACGCCTTCCACCAGGCGCGCATGATGACTGAGCTCGAGCTCGACGAGGGGACCTGGGACCTGGAATGCGCCGTCATGGAGCATCTCGCCGAGGTCTGGAACCAGCCTGATCACGGCATCTGGGAACGGCGCGACGAACCGAGGCACTATGTTTTTTCCAAGGTGATGACCTGGGTCGCGTTCGACCGCGCCATCAAGAGCGCGGAAAAATTCGGCTTCAAGGCGCCGCTAGAGCACTGGCAGGCGCTGCGCGATGCCATTCATCACGATGTCTGCGCGAGGGGCTTCGATCCGGCCGTGAACGCCTTCGTCGAGTCCTACGGCTCGCGAATGCTCGATGCCAGTGTATTGCTGCTGCCGTCGGTCGGTTTCCTGCCGCCCTCCGACCCCCGCATTCTCGGGACGATCGCGGCCGTCGAAAGCCACATGATGCGCGACGGCTTCGTGCTGCGGCACGATCCGCGCGAGATCACCGACGAAACGCAGCCGATCGAAGGCGCGTTCCTGGCCTGCAGCCTCTGGCTTGCCGACGCCTATGTGCTGGCGGGCGACATCGACAAGGCGCAGGCGCTGTTCGATCGCGTGGTCGCCATCGCCAACGATCTCGGCCTGCTGGCGGAGGAGTTCGATTCAGGCGCCGGACGCCAGACCGGGAATTTTCCTCAAGCGCTGACACATATCGCGCTGATCAACACCGCGCACAATCTCGATGACGTGCGCAAGGCGAGCGAAAAGCCGGTCGTGCAGCGATCGACATAGCTACCGCGTCTCGCTGCTGGCTATCTTGAAACCGCCAGATGACATCGGTCACCCAGTTGTCTCAGGAAGAATGCATTTCTGACTTTCCAGCATCGGTCTTTGCCAAGAAGTTGCGCTTCTTTCACTACGAAACTATGCGCAACATGAAAGGAAGCTTTTGTTGAAACTTGGCCGGCTTTCCTGCCACGATACAGGACCACGTTCGAAGCGACGGCAGGCTTTTCACCGGACATGTGGAAGGCAAGGCGGACGTTTGTCTCCCTGAAGGGCCCGCTTGCAAGGGGTTAGCGCTCACCAATGTCCGACATGCGGAGTGCAGCCTGGCCAACGAAACGAGGAGACGGATATGACCGGAAATCTCATTCGCGACGACAGCGGAAGCGACCATACGCGTTTTCCGTGGTTGGGTTCCTATCGGCTTTCCTCTATCGAAAGCCGGCTCTTGGCGGATGCCCTGCGTCATTTCCAGGTGTTTACCGACGGACAGTTTCCGTCCGATGTCGGGCGCCAGAGCCTGCTGGCACAGATCGCCGCGGACAAGTCGCTCGCACAAGCCGCTCCGGGTCTCAATCGTATGATTGAGAAGGCTCGCGACGGCTTGGTTGATTGCATCTATGTGACCAACCTGCCGACAGAGAGGTCCATCACCTGCCTGCTGTCACTGACACTTGGCAGTTCGATCGGGAGGGTCTTCAGCTACGGTTCGCCGCATGGCGGTCGGCTGGTCATGGAGGTTGCCTCTGACCGCAGCGAAGCCGAGGACCACCGGGCTGAAATCGACTGGCGCACAGAAGGCGCGTGGATCCCCTCTGACCGGCGCGCCGAATGGCTAGGCCTGCTCGGCGTCGAAAATACGTCCGACAGCTATGTCGGCTATGCGGCTATTGAGCCCGTGGAGCAGACCCTGAGTTCACGCGCCAGGGCTTGGCTGCATAGCCAGTCTGCCTGCTTCCGTTTGCCCGACACCGGTGCCTGGTCGACGCCTCGCAAGGTCCTGTCGCGCTCGTCGCTCGGTCACACCGAGATCGCCTGGCCCGGCAGCGCCGTTCGTTCCGCCACGTCGGCCGACACGGTCTGCGCAGTTGCCTTGGCCGAACTTTCGTCCGAAATCGATCGACAGCACGTGCGGGTATCGATCGGCGCCGGCAGTTTCCTGGCCTTCAACAATCTTCGCGGCGTGCACAGGCTCGGAGTCGCCAGCGACGGCTCCTGCCTGTTCTACAAGACCTATGCCCGCCATTCCCTGCGCCCCCTGCAAGTGAAGGGCGAATCCGGCCCGATATTTTCTCTCCCAGGGGACGGTACTTCCGGGCAGGATCGACAGACCTCCAACGCCGTTGCTTGAGGCGAGTGGAACACAGCGACCATCGGACATGCCTGGCAAGGCACGTCAGATGGCGAGTGGAATGAGTGGTGAGCAACATGGACCGTTGACGACCCCGGGCCCGCAACCGCTCGAGCGCTCCTCGCTGACCGTGGTGCGGGGCATCTTCCTATTATCGCCGGGTAGCATCGCCAAGCTCGGATCAGGCACCCGATCCGGCTCGTGAGCGGACTCAAGAAAGGCCTGAAGCGCTATTTTCAATTCCTGATTGGGGAGCCAGTCGTTCTCAAATAGCCGGCATCGATCAACTTACTTTCTGTCAGGACGAATCCGATGTTGTATGGTTCTTGCAGCGCTTTTGTGCCAGAATTTGCAATTATTGAATTCAGGGAAGCATTGCATGGCCACGCAGGCGATATTGCGCCTACTGATCAGCGAATATGGCGTTGCGTTGCGTCTGCCGGCAGGCAGCAACCAGATCGCTGCCCATATCGCGCAGGAGACCGGGCTGGCGCAGGGCACTTTGCTCGGCATTCTCAATGGAAGCACGGAGCGCATCAACGAAAATACGCGGAGGAGGTTGGCTGACTTCTTCAACCGCGTCGCCGTGCCCCAAATTCAGGCCGTCTGGCTTTCAAGTCCTTCGGTCGCGGAATTCGAGGCGCAGCGCGCCCAATCCAGCGTGATCCCGCTTACGATGCCGACCGAGTATCGCCCGATGGCTGCGGCGCTGCAGAATTGGCTGTGTGGAGTCCACATCGCCTATCGGTACAGCCTCGATTTCATTGATACGGGGGACGTGGCCCGCGAGGTGGTCTACATCTGGAATAATGACTCCGTGCTTCAGTTCAGAATGTCCTTCGTCAATCCGTCCGGCGGCGAGGTTGGCCCGGTTCATTACCATGAAGGTCCGGTGCTGCTCGTGGGTCGCACGGCCGTTCTGATCGGCATGAACGTCGAACCGAAGACAGCCCAACACGAATATGATCGCGCCCGAATCATCTTCATCGACCATGACCATGGGGGTGGCGACACGCACGATTGCAAGATCGGGCTGATGACGAGCACGCGGCCGCGCCGTGATCATGCCCCGTGCACGGCAAGCACGATTCTGCTGCGCGCTCAGTGGAAGATAAGCCCGGCGCTGCTGGACAGGCTCATGGTCAGCGGCACCGTCATTCGCTCCATGCCCGAGACGATCGAGAAGGATTTCGGCACGGCGCATGCCTCCCTCATCAGGCTGTTCCTGGACAACCGGCCAGCCGGATATCCCATCGAGCCCGAATTGGAGCCGTACGTCAAATCCGGCCCCCGGCCGGAACGGGTGCTGCGGTTGGACACGGAGCGATTTGCAACCCATATGCGCCACATCCTGACGGATGTGGTGGCGAATGACGCCATCTGTGCGCCGTTCAAGGAGAACTGGGTTGCGCAGATGCAGGGATAGCGGTCTTTGCTTCACGGGCCTCTCCGCGAACCATCAAGAAGCCGCTCTCGTCAGACAATTTGCGCTGATTCCGAGCCCCGCTGTGCTTAACTCCGTGAGATTTTGAGATATGCGGGCTAGCTGGCTAGCCTGGGGCTAGTCTGCCGCATTCTCCTGCAGGATCATGTCGATCGCCTTGGCAAAGCCCTCGTCCTCGTTCGAGGCGGTGGCGCGCTTGGCGTGCTGCTTGACGTCGTCGGTCGCATTGCCCATCGCAATCGACAGGCCGCTCGCCTTGAACATCGAAACATCGTTTTGCATGTCGCCGATGGTGGCGATTGCGTCGGTGGAAATCCCGAGCCGCCGCGCCATCGCCTGCACGAAAGTACCCTTGTCGCAACCCGGCGGGGTGATGTCGAGGTAATAGGTCTGCGAGCGCACCGCGGTCGCCTCGGCGCCGAGCGCCTGCTGCATCTTTGCCTCGCAGCGCACCAGGAGATCCGGATCCGGACTGGAGCCGACGATCTTGCAGGCGCGGGACAGATAGGGCGAGAAATCATCGATGATGGTGGGATCGGCCCGAATGGCGCGCTTTTCGTGCGGGACATATTCGCCGTTGCCGTTGCGTGTCAGCCAACTGTCATTGGTGAACAGCCAGATATCGACCCCGACCTCGGTGAGCATGGCGAGGCTGCGCTCGGCCGCGGATGCCGGAATCAGGTGCTGCTCGATCGGGTTCATCCGCGCATCGACGATCGAACTGCCGTTGAATGCGCCAACCGGCAGCGTGATCGCGAGCGGCTCAATCAGAAAACGCATGCCGATGCTCGGGCGGCTCGAGGTGATGGTGAGACCGACGCCTGCCTGACGCAGGCGCTGTGCCGCAGCCTTGGCGCCCTCGGTCAAGGTCTTGTCCTTGGTCAACAGCGTGCCGTCGATATCGGAAACTACCAGCGCAATGCGGGTCATGTGCGATTCCTGTGCGGGAGGGGGCTCGCCGGGTTCAACTTCAATTGGCGCAGGATGTCGTCGATGACGGCATCCACGGATGCGTCGATCGATACCGTTACCGGATGCTCCTCACTCGCGGGCGGCTCCAGCGTGCTGAACTGGCTGGCGAGCAACTGGGCCGGCATGAAATGGCCTTTCCGCGCCGCCAGCCGCGCCGCGATCAGCGGTTGCGTGCCGTCGAGATAGACCAGGCGGACGTCATGCCGTCCGTGCACCAGAATGTCGCGATAGGCGCGCCGCAGCGCCGAGCAGCCGACCACCAGATGACCGCCGGCATCGCAGACCCGGTCGATCTCCGCGGCGATTGCCTTCAGCCAGGGCCAGCGGTCGTCATCGGTGAGAGGCCGGCCGGCGCTCATCTTGGCGACGTTGCCGGCGGGATGGAATTGGTCGGCGTCCTCATAGGTCCAGGAAAGCCGTGCTGCGAGCCGGTCGCCAATCGTGCTCTTGCCGGAGCCGGACACACCCATCACGATCAGCGCGCAAGGTGCGATGTCGCCGCTAATTTCCACCAAGACTCTCCGGACGCGCGGCGCTGTCGATGAGCCAGACCGTTTCGCCCATGGACTGCGCCCGACCAGCGGGCAGGTTCTCGCCGCCCAGCACGCGGGACAGGATCGCGCGTTTGCCGGCGCCCGCCGCCTCGAACAGCATCTCGCGGCAGGAGGCGAGCACGGGCAGCGTCAACGACACCCGGGGCACGAACGGCTCGACATTCGCCTGGGGCACGCCGACCACCCAGCGCTCGGTCTCATCGGCCGCGGGATACCCGGGAAACAGCGAGGCGGCATGACCGTCGGGTCCGACACCCAGCAAGACCAGGTCGAACAGCGGACGGGCGTCATCCAGCCGCCCCGCGCCGTAGAACGACTTCAGCTCCTGCTCGTATTGCCTGGCGCTTTCGTCCGGGCCCGCGGTGTCCGTCGCGATGGGATGGATGTTGGACGGCGGCGCATGTGCGTCCAGAAAAGTGCTGCGCGCCATCGCCATGTTGTTGAGCGGGTTGCTGGTCGCGACAAAACGCTCGTCGCCGATGAACCAGTGCACGCGGTGCCAGGGAATCCGGTCGTGATAGCCCTCGCTGCCGAGCAACTGGTAGAGCTGTTTCGGGCTCGACCCGCCGGTGAGGCAGATCGCGATGCGCCCGCTATTGGCATCGATCCGTGCCAGCACGCGCTCGGCAGCCGCGTTCGCCAGCGCTGCCGGATCGGCGACCGTCAGGATCTTGCGATGGTCGCGGGAAGCCATCGGGTCAGATCTTTCGCCAGCTTCGGCCGTCGCGCTTCAAGAGTTCGATCGCGCCAGCCGGTCCCTCGCCGCCGGCCCGGTAGCTCTCGAGCCCCCTGGCGCCCGCCTTCTTCCAGGCATCGAGGAAAGGTTGCACCGCTTTCCACCCCGCCTCGACGCTGTCGGCGCGCTGGAACAGGATGTTGTCGCCGATCATGCAGTCATAGATCAGCGTCTCATAGCCGGTCGCGGGTTCGGCCCTGAAATAGTCCTTGTAGCGGAACTTCATTTCGACGCCGTTGATGGTGATGGTCGGCCCCGGCACCTTGGTATTGAATTGCAGCGTGATGCCTTCGGTCGGCTCGATGCCGATGACGAGATAATTCTCCGCCAGCTCCTGGACCGGCGTGCAGGCGAACATCGTGAACGGCGCCTCGCGAAACTTGATCGCTACTTCCGTGCGCTTGAGGCCGAGCGCCTTGCCGGTGCGCAAATAGAAGGGGACGCCGGCCCAGCGCCAATTGTCGATGGTCAGTTTCAGCGCGGCGTAGGTTTCCGTCGTGCTCTCGGGGCTGACGTCTTCGGTCTTGCGATAGTCCGGGATCACGGTATCGCCGATCTTGCCGGCGGTGTACTGGGCGCGCACCGAATTCTTCAGCGCTTCCTCTTCGCTTTGGATCTGGATCGCCGCCAGCACCTCGGCCTTTTCCGAGCGCACGGTATGCGCGTCGAACCGCGCCGGCGGTTCCATCGTCACCAGCGACAGCAACTGGAACAAATGGTTCGGCACCATGTCGCGCAGCGCTCCGGTCCCCTCATAGAAGCTGCCGCGGTGTCCGACGCCGAGCTTCTCGTCGACGGCAATCTGCACGTGGTCGATATGATGCCGATTCCAGATCGGCTCGAACATCCCGTTGGCAAAGCGGAGCACCAGGATGTTCTGGACCGTTTCCTTGCCGAGGTAATGGTCGATCCGATAGATCTGATGCTCGCTGAGGATCTTCAGCAGTTCATCGTTCAAAGCCTTGGCGGAGGCCAGATCCGTCCCGAACGGTTTTTCGACGACCAGCCGGCGCCACGGGCCGTTCTCGTTGTCGCCCTGCTGCAGCAGGCCGACGCGACCAAGCTGGCGCGCGATCGGCGCGAAAGCGTTGGGCGGGGTGGCGAGATAGAACAGGCGGTTGCCGCCGGTCTCCCGCGCGGCTTCCAGACGCTCCAGTTGCGTTTTGAGCTTGTCGATCGAGGCCGGGTCATTTGGGTCGGCCTCGACCGCGGTGACACATTCCAGCAGGCGGTTGGCGATCGCATCTTCGACCGGACGGGTGGCATATTGCCGCACGCCCTCCATCAGGCTGTCGCGCAACGCGTCATTTGACATTCCCGTGCGGGCAACGCCGACCACGCAGAATTTGTCCGGCAACAGGTTCGCCGCCGCGAGATTATACAGCGACGGCATCACGAGCCTGTGGGTCAGATCGCCGGTGACGCCGAAGATGACGAAGACGCAGGAATCTGGTTTCTTTTGTGCAGGAGCGCCGTTTGCCATGGTTCTCAGGCCTTCGGTTTGGCGGCGCCGGCCGCGCCTTGCGAAGGCTCCTTGTGGCCGCCGAAGCCGGCTCGCATCGCCGAGAGAATTTTCTCGGCGAAGGTGTGCTCCTTGCGCGAACGGAAGCGGGCGAACAGCGCCGCGGTCAGAACCTCAGCCGGCACCGCCTCATCGATCGCCGCGTTCACGGTCCACCGCCCTTCGCCGGAATCCTCGACAAAGCCGGAATAGGTGCCGAGCGTCGGGTTCCTGGCCAGTGCGGAGGCAGTGAGGTCGAGCAGCCATGACGGGATCACGCTGCCGCGCCGCCACACTTCGGCAATGTCGGTGATATCGAGATCGAAACGGTGGTCAGCCGGCAGCGCGTCGATGTTGGAGTTTTTCAGGATGTCGAACCCTTCGGCGTAGGCCTGCATCAGGCCGTATTCGATGCCGTTGTGGACCATCTTGACGAAATGCCCGGCGCCAACGGGGCCGGCGTGGATATAGCCCTGCTCGATGCGAGGATCGCGGCCCTCGCGTCCCTCCGTGCGCGGAATATCGCCGAGGCCGGGCGCGAGGCTCTTGAAGATCGGGTCAAGCCGATCGACCACCGCCTTGTCGCCGCCGATCATCATGCAGTAGCCGCGCTCGATGCCCCAGACGCCGCCCGAGGTGCCGACATCGACGTAATGGATGCCGCGCTCCTTCAGCGCCTTGCCGCGGCGCACATCGTCCTGCCAGAAGGTGTTGCCGCCATCAATGATGGCGTCGCCGGATTCCATCAATCTGGCCAGCGCCTCGATCGTCGCCTCGGTGATTTTGCCGGCCGGCAGCATCACCCAGGCGGTCCGCGGTTTCTCGAGCCTTGCGACGAAGTCCTCCAGCGCCTTGGCACCGGCAGCGCCGTCGGCGGCGAGTGCTGCGACGGCCTTGTCGTCCTTGTCATAGACGACCGTGGTATGTCCATGCTTCATCAGCCGGCGGACGATATTGCCGCCCATCCGGCCCAGGCCGATCATGCCGAGCTGCATCTAGAAATTCCTTTCCAACTCAACTTCTAACTCAACGCTTCCTCGATCGCGGCATCGAGCATCTTCAGCCCCGAGGCGAGATCGCCCTTCAGATGGACCCGCAGCGCCCGCCGGCCGCGCCCGGTCAGCACGTCGAAATCGCCACGCGCCTGCGCCGCCTTGATCACGCCGAAGCTCGCCTTTTGCCCGGGCACCGCGAGGTCCTTGGCGTCCTCTGCGGTGATCTGCAGGAACACACCGCTGTCGGGACCGCCCTTGTAGGCTTGGCCGGTCGAATGCAGGAAACGCGGGCCGAACTCGGCGCAGGTCGCGACATGACGGCTCTCGCGCAGCTTGAGCCGCATGTCCTGCAGGGTCTCGATATGCTCGGCGTCGCGCTCGATATAGGCCAGCAGTGCGATATAGTCGTCGGCGCGCGAACGGGTGAGATGCGCCTTCAGCCAGGAGCCCAGATCGCCATTGGCGCCGGCCTGCCGCAACTCCGCGGCATTGGCGTCATCGGTGAAGAGATCAGCCTCATCGGTGGTCACGACCGGGTTTTCGGGCGGCAACGCGCCGGTCTTTTCGAACGAAGCGGTCAGTTCACGGGTCTTGATCTTGGCGTCCTCGACGTCCGGCTGATTGAACGGATTGATGCCGAGGATGGCGCCGGCGACCGCAGTTGCGATCTCGAAGCGGAAGAATTCCTGGCCGATGTGGTCGATCGATTTCATCACAATGCGAACCACGGGATGGCCGGCTTGTTCCAGCGCCGAGAGCTTATCGTCATGTGCGGCGTCGTCTTCGCCCTCGGTCCGGACATCGATGAAGAAGCGGTCGTCGCCGTAGACGGCCGGGTCGCCCAACGGCTCGCCGTCGATCGGAATCAGGCCCTTGCCTTCCTTGCCGGTCGATTCCGCGATCAGCTGCTCGGCCCAGGCGCCGAAATCGGCGATCTTCTTCGATGACAGGATCGTGACCTTGTCGCGGCCTTCCAGGCCCGCAAGCCCCATGGCAAGCCCCAGCTGCACGCCGGGATTTTGCTGCGGCGGCACGTCCGGTCCGCAGGAGCGCACCATCGCCAGCGCATGCTGGATCAGGCTGCGCACGTCGATGCCGGCGGTCGCGGCCGGCACCAGACCGAACGGCGATAGCACCGAATAGCGTCCGCCAATCGTTGGCTCGCCATGGAAGACGCGGGCAAATCCCTGTTTGGTCGCAACTTTCTCCAGCGATGACCCGGGGTCAGTGACCGCGATGAAGCGGTGGCCGGCCTGCTCGGCGCCGATCGCCTTCGACACGCGGTCGAAGAAATAATCCTTCATCACGTTCGGTTCGGTGGTGCCGCCGGACTTGCTGGAAATGATAAACAGCGTCTTGGCGATATTGACCGCCTTTTCCATCGCCCGTACCTGCGCCGGATCGGTGGAGTCGAGGACGTGCAATTTGGGAAAACCGGCCTTCCGCGGGAAGGTTTCCGCCAGCACTTCCGGCCCCAGGCTCGATCCGCCCATGCCGAGCACCACCGCGTCGGTGAATTGCTCCCCCTTCACGCGCCGGGCGAAATCCTCGTAATCGGCGAGGTCGGCGTCCGCCGGGCTGTCGAGCCAGCCGAGCCACTTGTCCTCGTCTGTGCCAGTCCACACCGTTTTGTCGTGCTGCCAGACCCCGCGGATCTTGGCCGAAGCGCGCCATTCCTCAGTGCTCTTCTCGACCGCCTGGCCGATATGGTTTCCGAGCGCCAGATGCTGATGGTCAATCGCGCCACCGAGCACCACCGCCCGCTTATGCGCCACCGCGCCGTACAGCTTGTCCGCGGCGTCGGCGAATTGCCTGACCCCGTCTTCGACCAGCTCGGCCGTGATCGCATCGAGCGAGACACCGGATTTCTCCAGTTCGGCAAGCACCTGTCTGGCGTCCTCGACGTTTTCCTCGAGGCTGTCGCGCACCTTGCCATGATCGCGAAACGCATCGAGGGTCGCTGGCGGGACGGTGTTGACCGTGTTGGGCCCGATCAATTCTTCGACGTAGAGCACGTCGCGATAGGCCTTGTTCTTGGTGCCGGTCGATGCCCACAGCAGTCGTTGCGGCTTGGCGCCCTTGGCGGCGAGCTTGTCCCAGCGCGGGCCGGCAAACAGCCGCTTGTAGTCCTGGTAGGCGAGTTTGGCGTTGGCAATCGCGACCTTGCCCTTCAATGCCGCCAGCCTTTCCTTCTCGCTCGGGTCGTTGGCCCGCGCGATCTTCTCATCGAGCTGCTTGTCCACCATGCTGTCGATGCGGCTGACGAAGAAGCTCGCGACGCTCGCCACATGCGCGGGGTCGCCGCCTGCGGCGACATATTTTTCGAGACCGGCGAGATAGGCCTCGGCGACCTCGAGGTAGACCTTTTGCGAGAACAACAGCGTAACGTTGATGCTGATGCCTTCGCCGATCAGATGCTCGATCGCCGGCAGGCCCTGCGACGTTGCCGGCACCTTGACCAGCAGGTTCTTGCGCTTGACGTGCTGCCATAGGCGCTCCGCCTCGGCGATGGTGGCCTTGGTATCGAGCGCGAGGTAGGGCGAGACCTCCAGGCTGACGAAGCCGTCATTGCCCTTGAACTGATCGTACACCGGGCGCAACACGTCGGCCGCGTGCTGGATGTCCTCGATCGCCAATCCCTCGAACAGGTCGGCGACCGTACGGTCGCCGCTTTTCAGCGCCTTGCCGATCGGCGCATCGTATTCGTCCGAACTCCCGATCGCCTTCTCGAAGATCGACGGGTTCGACGTCACGCCTTTGACGCCGTCGGTGTCGATCAGCTTCTGCAGGTCGCCCTTGGCGACGAAGCCGCGGGCCAGAAAGTCGAGCCAGACCGCCTGGCCGTGGTCTTCGAGTGCTTTGACAGGGTTCATGATGTTTTTCCGATCCGAGACGGGTCGTTCGGTGGCACTTCTGGCGGGGCGCCGATCCTTGTCGACGGTCCCTGAAAAGCAGTTGTCCCGAACATATTGGGGGGCGTGAGCGGATAACGCCACTCACATCATATCGATCCGTGGAGGTTCGATCTGGAGGAGGTTGCCTTCGCGTCGGTAATCCGACAAGTGTGGCGACATCTACCGCCACAAACAAAATCGCTACAAACTGACGCAAATCAAATAGTTGCGTCGCGGGAACGCTAGGCTGACGGGGGAATTAGCCCTACATGTATGCGCAGGTTGCGTCAGTCAGGGCAGGTTTGGTGAACTCGGAAGCGCCCGCGTTCAAAATTCCGAAGCAAAAAGCGGGACGGCCATACCGTTCCCTCTGGTCTTTCGTCAGGTTTCCTGACCGGTATGGATGTTGCCTTGTAGTTACATCGGGGAGAAATCGGTCCCCGCGGGCATGCTTTCGCCTAAGAATTAGGCAATTGCCTGTTCGTAACTCGGATGGTGCCCGCATTGTGCATTGCGCCAGAAAGTCTGGGGAGTGTCCAATTGGCACAATGAGCTTCACCGTGATTCGACATCGGGTGCGGGCAAGGCACCGGTGGCACAGGGACGCTGTGGTCCCGTCTCGGCGGCGAAGCCGCCCATATGCGGAGAGAGGTCATGTATAACGATTCTCTGTTCAACGCTTTCGCTAGGTCCTTCGACGCGCGAAGGCAAGCGGATATGTCGATGACAGAATATCTGGAATCGTGTCGAAGCGATCCGATGCGATACGCCAACGCCGCCGAACGACTACTAGCTGCGATCGGTGAACCTCAGATGATTGACACGGCCAAGGACCCTCGCCTTGGCCGTATCTTTTCCAACCGTACGATCCGATCCTATCCGGCGTTCGCCGGCTTCCACGGCATGGAAGAAACCATCGAGCGTATCGTCGGTTTCTTTCGTCACGCCGCCCAAGGTCTCGAAGAGCGCAAGCAGATTCTCTATCTGCTCGGACCGGTCGGCGGCGGCAAGTCGTCGCTGGCCGAACGGCTGAAGCTGCTGATGGAGACGCATCCGATCTATGTGCTCAAGGCCGGGGACGAACTCAGCCCGGTGTTCGAGAGCCCGTTGAGCCTGTTCGATCCGGAAGCGCTCGGGCCGATGCTCGAGGAGAAATACGGCATTCCGCGCCGCCGGCTGAGCGGGTTGATGTCGCCGTGGTGCTACAAGCGCCTGGAAGCGTTCGGCGGCGATATCTCGCAATTCCGGGTCGCCAAGATCCAGCCGTCGCGGCTGCGGCAGATCGGCATCGCAAAGACCGAGCCCGGCGACGAGAACAACCAGGACATCTCCTCGCTGGTCGGCAAGGTCGATATCCGCAAGCTCGAGACGTTCGCGCAAAACGATCCGGATGCCTACAGCTATTCCGGCGGCTTGAACCGCGCCAATCAAGGCGTGCTCGAGTTCGTCGAGATGTTCAAGGCGCCGATCAAGATGCTGCATCCGCTTTTGACCGCGACGCAGGAAGGCAATTACATCGGCACGGAGAACATCGGCGCGATCCCGTTCACGGGTGTCATCCTCGCGCATTCCAACGAGTCGGAATGGCAGAGCTTCAAGTCCAACAAGAACAATGAAGCCTTCATCGACCGTATCTGCGTCATCAAGGTCCCGTACTGCCTGCGGGTAACCGAGGAGCAGAAGATCTACGAGAAGCTGATCCAGGGGTCCGAACTCGCCAGCGCGCCGTGCGCGCCGGCGACGCTTGAGACCCTGGCGCGCTTCTCGGTGATGTCGCGCCTGCGCAAGCACGAAAATTCGACCGTGTTTGCGAAAATGCGGGTTTATGACGGCGAAAGCCTGAAGGAGTCCGATCCGAAGGCGCGCAGCGTTCAGGAATACAAGGACGCCGCCGGCGTCGATGAGGGGATGGACGGCACCTCGACGCGTTTTGCCTTCAAGGTGCTGGCCGCGACCTTCAACCACGACACCACGGAACTTGCCGCTGACGCGGTGCACCTGATGTATGCGCTGGAGCAGGCGATCCGGCGCGAACAGCTGCCCGAGGAAGTCGAGAAGCGCTACCTCGAGTTCATCAAGGCCGAGCTGGCGCCCCGCTACGCCGAATTCATCGGCCACGAAATCCAAAAGGCCTATCTGGAATCCTATTCCGATTATGGCCAGAATCTGTTTGACCGCTATGTGGATTATGCCGATGCCTGGATCGAGGATCAGGATTTCAAGGATCCCGACACCGGTCAGTTGCTCAATCGCGAACTGCTCAATCAGGAACTGACGAAGATCGAGAAGCCCGCCGGAATCGCCAATCCGAAGGATTTCCGCAACGAAATCGTCAAGTTCTCGCTGCGGTCGCGGGCTCAGCACGGCGGTAAGAATCCGAGCTGGACGTCTTACGAGAAGATCCGCGAAGTCATCGAAAAAAGGATATTCTCGCAGGTTGAAGATCTGCTTCCAGTGATTTCGTTCGGTTCGAAGAAGGACAGCGAAACCGAGAAGAAGCATGGCGAGTTCGTTGCGCGCATGACGGAGCGAGGTTACACTGAGAGACAGGTGAGACGCCTCGTGGAATGGTATATGCGCGTGAAGCAGGCTGGCTGAGGCGAATGAGGAGAATGTGGCAATTCACATCGTCGACCGGAGACTGAACCCGGGCAGCAAGAGTCTTGAGAACCGTCAGCGGTTCTTGCGCCGTGCGAAGGCGCTCGTTCAAGGTGCGGTCAAGAAGTCATCGCAGGATCGCGACATCAAGGACGTGCTCGAGGGCGGCGAGATCAGTATCCCGCTCGACGGCATGGATGAGCCCCGGTTTCGGCGCGAGGGCGGCACCCGCGACATGGTGCTGCCCGGGAACAAGAAGTTCATCGAGGGCGACATGCTTCCGCGCTCCGGTGGTGGAAGCGGCAGGAAGACGTCGCCAGGCGAGGGTGACGGCGAGGACGCATTCCGCTTCGTCCTGAGCCGCGACGAGTTCGTCGATCTGTTCCTCGATGACCTCGAATTGCCCGATCTCGCCAAACGAAAGCTCGCCGAGGCCGAAAGCGAGGGGATCGAGCGGGCCGGCTACGCGACGTCGGGCTCGCCTGCGAACATTTCGGTGAGCCGCACCGTGAGCCGGGCGATGGCGCGGCGGGTGGCGTTGCGGCGGCCACGGCCGGAAGACATCGCGGAGCTCGAGGCGGAGCTGGCGGAGGAGTCCGATGAGGCCCGTCGCCTTGAATTGATGGCGGAAATTGAAGCCTTGAAGGCAAAGGCCCGCCGCATCCCGTTCATCGACCCGATCGACATTCGCTATCGCCGCTTCGAAACCAAACCGAAGCCGGTTGCCCAGGCCGTGATGTTCTGCCTGATGGACGTGTCCGGTTCGATGTCGGAGCACATGAAGGACCTCGCCAAGCGGTTCTACATGCTGCTCTACGTGTTCCTGAAGCGGCGTTATCGTCACGTCGAGATCGTCTTCATCCGCCATACCGACCGGGCCGAAGAGGTCGACGAGGATACATTCTTCCATGGTCCGGCGTCTGGCGGCACGCTGGTCTCGAGCGCGCTGGAGGCGATGCACGAGATCGTGCGGTCGCGGTTCCGGCCGGCGGACTGGAACATCTACGCCGCGCAGGCGTCCGACGGCGACAATTCTCACGCCGATGGTCAGGTCGTCGGCAGCCTGCTGACCGAGAAGATATTGCCGGCCTGTCAGTTCTTCGCCTATCTCGAGGTTGGCGATGCCGGTGGGCATTCGTTTGAAATGCCGGATTCCGCGCTCTGGAGCCTATATGAGCGGTTGCGTGCCGAGGGCGTGCCGCTGTCGATGCGCAAGGTCAGCGACCGCAGCGAAATCTTCCCGGTGTTTCACGATCTTTTCCAGCGCCGCGGAAAACACGAAAAGGCCGCGCCATGACCGCGACAGACATGACCTCAAGAGACCTGACCGGAGCCGGCAAGCTGTTGTTCCAGGGGGCGGATTGGGACTTCCTGACCTTGCAGCGCATCCATGATGCCTGCGACAATATCGCGCGCTCCGAGCTCGGGCTCGATGTCTATCCGAACCAGATCGAAGTCATCACCGCCGAACAGATGCTCGACGCGTACTCTTCGGTCGGCATGCCGCTGTTCTACAAGCACTGGTCGTTCGGCAAGCACTTCGCCTTTCACGAAGCGTCGTACCGCAAGGGCCTGATGGGTCTCGCCTATGAGATCGTCATCAACTCGTCGCCGTGTATCTCCTATCTGATGGAGGAGAACACGGCGACGATGCAGGCGCTGGTGATCGCCCACGCCGCGTTCGGCCATAACCACTTCTTCAAGAACAACTATCTGTTCAAGCAATGGACCGACGCCGACGGTATTTTGGACTATCTCGAATTCGCCAAACGCTATGTCGCGCAATGCGAGGAGCGCCATGGCCGGGTCGTGGTCGAAAAGACGCTCGATGCCGCGCATGCCCTGATGTCGCACGGCATCGATCGCTATCCGGGCAAGAAGAAGCTCGACCTGCGCGATGAGGAAAAGCGGGCCGGCAAGCGCCGGCTGCAGGAAGAAAGCGAGTTCAACGATCTGTGGCGGACCGTTCCGACCGGGCCGGCCAAGAGCAATGCCGTCCTTAGCATCGAACGCCGTCGGCGGCTGCTCGGATTGCCGCAGGAAAACCTGCTGTATTTCCTGGAAAAGTCGGCGCCGCGGCTGCAGCCCTGGCAGCGCGAGCTGCTGCGCATCGTGCGTCACATCGCGCAATATTTCTATCCGCAGAGCCAGACCAAGGTCATGAACGAGGGCACCGCGACCTATGTGCACTACCGAATCATGAACCGGCTGCACGAGCAGGGGCGGATTTCCGACGGCAATTTCCTCGAATTCCTGCAATCGCACACCAATGTGGTGTTCCAGCCCGAATTCGACGACCCTCGCTTCTCCGGATTTAATCCGTATGCGCTCGGTTTTGCGATGATGCAGGACATCGAGCGCATCGTGTCGAATCCCGACGAGGAGGACCGCGAATGGTTCGCCGACATCGCCGGCACCGGCGACGTCATGGGCGTGCTGCGCGACGTCTGGGCCAATTATCGCGACGAGAGTTTTATCAGCCAGTTCCTGAGTCCGCGATTGATGCGTCATCTGCGGCTGTTCCACCTGCATGACGATCCGGAGGAGCGCGCCGGCATCAAGGTCGACGCCATCCACAATGAGCGTGGTTATCGCCGGATCCGGCGCGAACTGGCCAAGCAGCACGATGTCGGCTACATCGACGCCAATATCGAGGTCGTCGATGTCGACCTTGCCGGCGATCGCCGGCTGATGCTGCGCCACGCCGTGGTGAAGGGCGCGCAGCTCAATGAGACCGATGCCAAGCGCGTGCTCCAGCACCTTGCCGATCTCTGGAGCTACGACGTCTCGCTGGTCGAGGTCGACGCTGCGGACAAGGTATTGAAGGAATATGTCCTGAACCCACGGTCGCTCGCCGCGGCGGCCTGACGCGCGCCTGACGCAACAGCTATTGGCGGCCATCGATTTTCGGGATAAGCCTTGGCCGGTCGTTGGTCAGCGTAGGGCAGTGGCTTCGTGAATGAAGCGCAAGGCGGGATGGCCGCGCCGCTCAAGCGGGATCGTTTCGTTCCGCTGCGGAAGTCGGACATCATTGACGGCCTCGTCGCCGACGGCCATCTCGACGCCGCCCGCGAAGCCGGCTTTCGGCAATTGGCGCGCATGCTGGGCGCCATTTTTCACTACCGCCATTTCGAAGAGCTCGAGCGGCTGCGCGAGACGTATTTTTATTTTGACCCGCAGGTCGATCCGAAAGCCTGTCGTTCGCCGAGCGAGCTCGACGCAGCCTATCGCGTCCTCGGCGATGAATTCGTCCGTGTTCTCACCGAGGCCAATTTCGTCGAAATTCCGCACGCTGAGATCATGCAGGCTTTTGCCGAGCAGGCCCTGGTGCGGGTGAAGATCAAGGTGCCGATCGAGGACTATCGCGATGTCCGCATGTTCCGGCGTGGACATCACATGGAAACCATCGAAACTCCGATCTGGTTTGGCTTGCGCCGGCGTCCGCTGAAGGTCGATGTTTATGATGACGTCGTGCTGATGGTAGCGACGAGACCGGAGGACGCGACGGCTGCCAGCCGGCACAAGGCGCTCGCGAGCGCCAAGCGAAGCCAGCAGAAGATCCGAAGCGGGGCGGTGCTGTTCAAATATTTCCGGCACGTCGCGCGCGGCGATCTCGAGGCGCTGTTTCCGAATGTGCGCGTGGTGATGAGCCTGTTCGACCAGTTTTCGCTGGGCGTGCCGGCGCTGGTGGGCGGCATACCGATCCTGCTCAAGGTCGCCTCGACGTTGACGGTCCTGTTCGTCGTCGCCGGGTTCTATCTCGGCTTCAATGGAACAATGCACGATAACGACACCGAGCAGGCGCTGGCCGCGCTCAGCGGCCTGTTTGCGCTCGGCGCTTTCGTGCCGCGGCAGTGGGGAAATTTCCACCGCCGCTCGCTGATCCACGAAAAGCAGCTCACTGAAAACATCTATTATCGCAACGTCAACAACAATTCCGGAATCTTCAATTACCTGATCGGCGAGGCAGAGGAGCAGGACTGGAAGGAAGCGCTGCTGGCCTATTATGCCCTGCTCATTGCCGAAGCGCCGCTGACCCGCGAAGGGCTCGGCGCGCGCATCGAGGAGTTGCTGACGCGCGTGTTCGGCATCCAGGTCGCTTTCGAGATCGAGGATGCGCTGACGCGCTTGAGGAGCCTCGATCTGCTTGCCGAGGCCGGCGGCGACCTTTCGGTCCCGCCGCTTGTCGACGCGCTGGCGCGCCTCGACCGCGAATGGAAGGGCCTGTTGGGAGCCTTTGCGTCAAAGCCGTAACTCCGCGCGCCCGTCCCGGCCGCCGCAGGCTAGCGCAAACTGGCGTTGATCTTCTCGAGCGCGGCCGAACCGGGGCAGAGATCGTCGGCCTCGAGCGTGTTGAGCGGCCTGTCCACCGTGTTGAGGTGGGCGTGCAGATCTACCGAGTCCGGATCGACATAGAGCAGGCCGGTGACGATCTGGCCCTTGGCAGCATGCTTGCTCAGGAACGCCTGGGCACCGACCCGGTCATGGGCGTCGTAATCGGCGTCGATCTTG
>NZ_JBAURI010000554.1:0-4005 GCF_049581145.1 Bradyrhizobium sp. | reverse complement strand
GGCAGCGGCCATTGCCGGAACTGCAGCAGCAGCAGCGTCAGCGCGCCGCCAAACAGGGAGGCGTAGAGCAGGTAGTTCATCAGTTCGGCGAAGCCGAACCAGAGCGCTGCCGCGGCTGCCAGCTTGGCGTCGCCGCCGCCGATCCAGCCCATGGCGAAGCAGCCGAAGGCCACCGCCAGCACCGTCGCGCCGGCGCCGAGATGCGAGAGCATGTCGGACGTGCCCATGCCGCCGAGCAGGGCGAGCACCACGAAGCCCGCGACCAGCGCCAGCGAGACGCGGTTCGAAATCGTCATGGTGAAGAGGTCGCTGGCGGCGGCGAACGCCATCAACGCCGGAAACAGCATAAGACGCGTGATATCGATGATCATACGATCCCAAAGCCTGTTCTGCCGACTCGTGGATCGGCCGCCCACTCTAGCGAAAGATTGGTGAACAATCGGAAAACGTCGATGGCGATGTCACCAGATGCTGAGGATCCGGGAGCCGAGAGCAATCAGCGACACGACCAACGCCAGGCAAACCAGTTGCACGGTCGTGTCGTCTCGGCCAGCGGCCGATAGAGGTGCCTTTCGCGCCGCCGGGGGCGCGGCTAATTCGGTTTTACGCATCATACAACGCCAGTCGAGGGTCCGTGAAAGCAATAAAGGCCCCGGAAAGACCGGGGCCTTTGCTGCTCGGCAGAGCAGTCGCTTACTTCAGCGAAGTGCTGATCGAGCCGAAGGTGCTGTTCAGCTTGGTGCCGAGGCCGTTGACCACAGCGATGATCGCCAGCGAGATGCCGGCGGCAATCAGGCCGTATTCAATGGCGGTGGCGCCGGACTCGTCCTTCACGAAACGGGCAATCAGGTTCTTCATAAGTTAAACTCCATGTACACGTGGCTGTCGAACTAGGTCTGGTCTTGCCGGCGTTCTCAGCACCGTGACCATGGCGCCACCCTAGGATCGGAGAATTTCGGCGCAGTTAATTCGACCGCGCAAAGATCGGCACAATTCGCCGATGTTGTGCAGAGTAAATTTCGCATTAAGCCAACGGCTACAATTGGATGCCACTGTCGCTGGCACTGGGTAAAAGCCTTCACCGCTCTTTAAGCACGAGGCGCTACGCCTTGAAGCATTCAATCTGACGAGGCGGCCATGTCCGATTTACCGATGCAAGTCGTCGTGATGCTTGGCGAGACCATCGAAAAGGTGGTGCCGATCACGATCGCTCTCGCGCTGGTCTTCACGGTGCTCAGTCATTACTGGGCCTGCAATCCCGGAGCGCCGTGGTGGCGCCGGGGCGAACTCGTCACCGACATCGTGTACTGGTTCTGTGTACCGGTGTTCGCGCGCGTGGTCCGAATCGGTCTGCTGGTACTTGGCGCCGGCGTCGTGTTCGGCATCCATGACGCCGACGGCCTGATCGCCTTCTACGACAACGGCCATGGGCCGTTGTCCACGCTGCCGTTGTGGGCGCAGGCGTTTCTGTTCCTGGTCCTGTCGGATTTCATGCTGTACTGGCTGCACCGGCTGTTTCACGGCGGCGAGTTCTGGAAGTATCACGCGATCCATCATTCGTCCGAGGAGCTCGACTGGCTCTCGGCGGCGCGCTTCCATCCGGTCAATCTGCTGCTCGGCACCATCGGCGTCGACGTCGTGCTGCTGATGGCCGGCATCTCGCCCAATATCATGCTCTGGGTCGGGCCCTTCACCACGTTCCATTCCGCTTTCGTCCACGCCAACCTGAACTGGACCCTTGGGCCGTTCAGATATGTGCTGGCGACACCGGTGTTTCACCGCTGGCATCACACTCCGCTGGCAGAGGGCGGCAACACCAATTTCGCCGGCACATTCCCGGTCTGGGATCTGCTGTTCGGCACCTTTCGCATGCCGGCCAACCGGCTGCCTGAGAATTACGGCAAGGACGAATCGTCGATGCCGTCCGAAATTGCAGGGCAGCTCGCCTATCCGTTCCGGCGCCAGAGCATGATCCGGAAAAGCGTGTAGCGGTTTTCATCGCGACAAACGCGGAAGGCGCTGGCGCGGAGATCAAACTCACCCGAAATCCGGCGCACGATGGCGCCTGAGCCCGGTCCCATCGCGCTCCGGCGCGGCTCGAGCCCCGCATTCGCTGTGCCGGCGGCAAGTCGGACCGGCTTTCGACCGCGTCGTGCGGGCTCGGTTAACGCGGGCTTAAGAGGGTCGGCCATCGCGCTCGGAATCGACGAAACACTTCAACAATCAGTTTCGGCTAATTTCGAGGCGAAAATCATCGCCGCCGCCTTAAGGATAGCTTTATGCCGTCGCCATCAGCCCCTGGTTTCCGGAACCTGCTGCGTCGATTTCGGCGCGGCCGGCGCGGCAGTGCCGTGGTGCAGTTCGCGCTGATTGCGCCGATGTTCTTCGCCCTGCTGTTTGCGATCATCGAGACGGCCATGGTGTTCTTCGCCAGCCAGGTGCTGGAGACGATCACGCAGGAGTCGGCACGCATGATCCTGACCGGGCAGGCGCAGACCGGTTCCTATACGCAGGCCCAGTTCCTCTCCTATGTTTGCAGCCAGATCCCGGCTGCCTTGTTCAGCTGCAGCGGTATCTATGTCGATGTCGAGAGCTCCCCTGCGGGCTCCGCGTTTCCCGTGTTGAGCCTCCCGATCGACTGCAACATCAACGCGCAATACAATCCCGGTGGTCCCGGCGATCCCGTCGTCGTGCGGGTGTTCTATCAGTGGCCGATCTTCGTCACCTCTTTGGGCTACAACATCGCGAATTGTTCGGGCAGCAAGCGGCTGCTGACGGGGGTCGCGGCATTCCAGAACGAGCCTTATTAGCATTGGCGGAGTAGCCTGCGATGAAATCGATATCGGATCCGTTGTCCCGTGCGCGCTGCCACGCGATCCATCTGCTCAGGGACAGAAGCGGTCTCGCGGCGGTCGAATTCGCGTTCATCCTGCCGCTGATGCTGGTCATGTTCTTCGGTACGGTCGAGTTTTCCTCGGGTATCGCAATCGACCGCAAGGTCACGCTGTTGGCGCGGGCGCTGTCCGATATGACGTCGCAGAATGTCTCGGTGTCCGACCTGCAACTGGACAGTTTCTTCAACGCCGCTGTCGATATCTTGGAGCCGTATCCCGCGCCGTTGCCGAATCCCTATCCGTCGGGGCAGGTGAGCGGGACCATCACCGAGCTCTATGTCGATCCCAGCACGCTGGCGGCGCGGGTTCAATGGAGCGTGGGAACGGCGCCTCTCGCGGTGCACTCCACCGTCACCATTCCCTCCGCACTCCAGGTGGGCGGGACCTATCTGATCTTCAGCCAGGCGAGCTATCTCTATGTGCCGACGATCGGCTATGTGATGGCGCCGGCCGGCGTCAATCTGAGCGACGTGGCTTATACGAGGCCGCGCCAGTCGCTATGCGTGTTCTACCCACCCTCCACGCAAACCAACCCGCCGTGCCCGACGTTATGACCGCCGCAGGGCAACGCGCCTGCATGCATGCCGCATGAAAAAGGCCGCGCGACGCGCGGCCTCTTTTGCTTCTTGGTCAGGCTGGATTCCCCGGCGTTCGCCTTGAGGGAAATCGCTTAGTTCGCGGCGCGCAAATTGTCGGCCGACGACTTGCCCGAGCGGCGATCCGCCACGATCTCATAGGAGATCTTCTGGCCTTCACGCAGCGTTCCGAGTCCGGCCCGCTCCACGGCGCTGATATGCACGAACACATCGTTGCCACCATCATCCGGCTGGATGAAGCCATAACCCTTCGTTGCGTTAAACCACTTCACGGTTCCCATGCTCACGGGATAGTCCCTTCTCAGATATAAATGTCGAAACCCACTTTCGGTGGGCTGGTGAGATCGAATTTTTGGAAGGGTCGTCAGCGTCTAAACCGGCTGTACCGGTGGATAGCTAATGTCGTCCGGCCGAAAATCGATAAGTCCATATTATGCGAAGCCAGCCCCCAAAACAATCCTGACGTGCACGATTTTTTGATCTTCGCGAATCTGGCCCAAATGGGGGCTGAAAAC
>NZ_JBAURI010000553.1:0-3634 GCF_049581145.1 Bradyrhizobium sp. | reverse complement strand
CTGCTCCAAACCGCAGTTTGCGCACCAGTGTATCCGGTATCGCCGCCCTATGCAGCCTGGAACTAGGTTCATCAGTGTGACCGAAACGAGACCGACCGCCGAAGGCACCAGGTGTCCGGTCACGAATGCGCGAAAATGTCCTCGGCCTCAAAACCCTGCAGATCGAGCCTGGCCCGCGTCGGCAGAAAATCGAAACAGGCCTGCGCCAGCGCGAGCCTGCCCTCGCGCGCCAGCATGGCATCGAGGCGCTCGCGCAGCGCATGCAGATGCAGCACGTCGGAGGCCGCGTAGGCCAGTTGCGCCTCGCTGAGGGAAACCGCTCCCCAGTCGCTCGATTGCTGCTGCTTGGACAGGTCGACGTTGAGGACTTCGCGAACCAGATCCTTCAGGCCATGACGATCGGTATAGGTGCGCGACAGTCGCGAGGCGATCTTGGTGCAGTAGACCGGCTGCGGCATCACGCCAAAGGCGTGATACAGCATGCCAATATCGAACCGGGCGAAGTGAAAGATCTTGGTGAGCTTCGGATCGGCCAACAGCGCCTTCAGATTCGGCGCATCGCTATGCCCCTTCGGGATCTGCACCACGTCCGCGCTGCCGTCACCGTTCGACAGTTGCACCACGCAGAGCCGGTCGCGATGCGGATTGAGCCCCATGGTCTCGGTATCGATCGCCACCGAACCCGTATAACGGGAAAGATCAGGCAGGTCGCCGCGATGCAGGCGTACGGTCATGGCGTTCAAAACCTCGTCGAATCGATGGGCCTGCCGGACTGGCGCTCAACCCCGAAAGAGCCGAGCGCTGGGCGGCCTCCAAAAGCGGTCGGGAGAACGCTCAAAAACAAAAAATGGTGCCCAGGAAAGGACTCGAACCTTCACGGCCGTTAAGCCACTGGCACCTGAAGCCAGCGCGTCTACCAATTCCGCCACCTGGGCATGGGGGCGGTTAGTACGTATCGGTCGCGCGCTTGTCAAATTGATGCTGTGCGACCGAAATACGCTATACAGGCGGGGCTCGATGGCGTATCGCGAATCCGCGCATTTTTCGGATTGTTTCCCGCATTTGCCCCTAGGAAGCTGACCTCATGGCATCGAATCTGGACACCCTGGTCACGGTTTTCGGCGGATCCGGCTTTCTGGGCCGGCACGTGGTGCGAGCGCTCGCCAAGCGCGACTACCGCATCCGGGTCGCGGTGCGGCGGCCAGAACTGGCCTTCCACCTGCAGCCACTCGGCCGGGTCGGGCAAATCCACACGGTGCAGGCGAATTTGCGCTATCCCGCCTCGGTCGAGGCCGCGATGCGCGATTCTGCGGCCGCGATCAACCTGGTCGGCATTCTGGCCGAAAGCGGCGCCCAGACCTTCGATGCCGTGCAGGCCGAAGGCGCCGGCGCAGTCGCCAGGGCGGCTGCCGGCGCAGGGGCCTCGATGGTCCATGTCTCCGCGATCGGCGCCGACGAGCAGTCCGCCTCGCGCTATTCCCGCGCCAAGGCCGCCGGTGAAAAGGCGGTAAAGGCCGCGCTGCCGTCCGCCAGCATCATGCGGCCGTCGCTGGTGTTCGGCCCCGAGGATCAGTTCACCAACCGCTTCGCGGGCCTCGCCAGAATTTCGCCGGCGCTGCCGCTGATCGGCGGGGGATTGACCAAATTGCAGCCGGTCTATGTCGGCGACGTCGCGACCGCCGTCGCCGACGCGGTCGACGGCAAGGCCAAACCGGGGGCGATCTACGAACTCGGCGGCCCCGAAGTGCTGACCATGCGCGAAATCATGCAGATCATCCTGGAGATCACAGACCGCGAGCGCATGCTGATCTCATTGCCGTTCGGGCTGGCGAAGCTGCAGGCCGCGTTCCTGCAATTCGCCCCGGGCGCGTTCAAGCTGACGGCGGATCAGGTCGAACTGCTGCGCAGCGACAATGTGGTGTCGGATGTGGCAAAGGCTGCAGGACTGACCCTCGAGGGGCTCGGCATCTCGCCGGATTCGCTGGAAGCGATCGCCCCGCAATATCTCTGGCGCTTCCGTCCCGCCGGACAATTCCAGCGCAAGAACGCTTAGAGCCCCGGCCATGGGCGCGGGCAAGGGCACCGCCGCGTCAGCGGGGGATTACCTCCCCATCGCCAGCGCGACCAGGCCGAGCGTGCCGACGATCACGCGCCACCACGCGAACAGCTTGAAACCGTGGCGGGTGACATATTCCAGGAACGTCTTCACCACGACGATCGCGGTGATGAACGAGACCACGAAGCCGATGGCGATGATGCTGAGATGATCGGTCGTCATCTCGGCGCGATCCTTGTAGAAGTCGTAGGCGAAGGCGCCGATCATGGTCGGAATCGCGAGGAAGAACGAAAACTCCGCCGCCGCGCGCTTGTCGGCCCCAAGCAGCATCGCTGCCACGATGCTGGCGCCGGAGCGCGAAACGCCGGGAATCATCGCCAGGCATTGCGCGACGCCGATCCAGAGATAGGTCAAAAGCGGGAACTTGGTTGCGTCATGCTCGTGCGGATCGTGGTCGATGATGTCCACCCACAACAGGATGGCGCCGCCGACGATGAGCGCAAAACACACCACCCAGGGATTGAACAGGTGCGCCTTGATGACGCTCCCCAGGGCCCCTCCGATCACCGCAGCGGGCAGGAACGCGACCAGCAGGCCGATCACGAAGCGGCGGTCCTCGGTATTGGTGAACATGCCCAGCGCAATCCGCCAGAGCTTCGCGAAATAGATCACGACGATCGCAAGAATCGCACCGAGCTGAATCAGGACGTCAAAGCTCTTCCAGAAATCATCCTCGCCAAGATCGAAGAAACGCCCGACAAGCAGCAAATGACCGGTCGAGGACACAGGCAGAAATTCGGTGACTCCCTCGACGACGCCGAGGATCACCGCCCGCAAAGTATCTGATATCATGAGTTCGTCCGTTATGATGGATTTCGACCGAAAAGGGCGGGTCGTTCTCGCCTATTCGTCCTGCTGCCGCAATCGTTAAAATGCCCAGACGGCGGTTGTCAGGGCTGTCCGCCTGGGTCGTTTTGCGCCCTTGTTGTGCCCACTTTCGATTCAAAGACGCCGGCCTGATTTGCCCTCTGGACGACCGGGACTTAAGATTCGGCCGCCCCGCGCGAGTTGATGGTTTCTTAAACACCCCAACATATTCACGAGCTGCATGTTCACACTTTTCCAGCACCCGTTCTGCCCGCATTCGCGTTTCGTCCGCCTGACGCTCGGCGAATACGGCCTCGACGTGCAGCTCGTGGAGGAACGCCCATGGGAGCGGCGCGAGGACTTTCTGGCATTGAACCCGGCGGGCACGACGCCGGTGCTGGTCGCCGAGGGCCAAGCTGCGATTCCGGGCGCTGCAATCATCGCCGAATATATCGATGAAACGGCTGGTGCCGAGATGGGCGACCGCCGGTTGTTGCCGGCGACCATGGGCGAGCGCATCGAGGTGCGCCGCCTGATGGCGTGGTTCAATGAAAAGTTCTTCGAGGAGGCCTCGCACCCGCTGGTCACCGAGCGCATCTACAAGCGCTTCATGAGCGAGGAGAATGGCGGCGGCGCGCCGGCGGCGGAGGTGATTCGCGCGGCCAAGACCAATGTGCGCTATCATCTGGCCTATATCGGCTGGCTGGCGCA
>NZ_JBAURI010000552.1:0-2078 GCF_049581145.1 Bradyrhizobium sp. | reverse complement strand
CTTCCCCGGAACTCGGCTGGCTGAAGAAGCCGAGCCCGCTGGAGGCAGAGGAGGCCCCCTGCTCTTCCACCGTTTCGATCGGCAGCAGCCGCAGATATTCGATGCGCGCGGCGACCTCCGCCGCGGTCGGTGCCGCAAGGGTGCCATGCACGATCTCGCCGCTTTGGGTCAGTGCGCGATAACGAAAATTCGGCACGGCTACCTCATCGCGCGGTGGTAACGCGGAGGATTTCCGCGGGCGAGGTTAATCCGGCGCGGCATTTGGCTATGCCGTCGTCGAGCATCGTGGTCATGCCGCCACGGATGGCGGCTTGATCGATCTTGAGCCCGTCGGTCTTCTCGCCGATCAGGTCGCGCAGTTCATTGTCGAGTTCGAGCACCTCGAACACGCCGAGCCGCCCACGATAACCGGACCCGCCGCAACGTTCGCAGCCGCCCGGGAGATGAACGGTGTGGCCGGCCTGAAAGCCGAGCGTGGCGAGCCGCGGGTCTTCGGTCAGATCTGCAGCGTCCAGGACCTTGGATGACCTGCAACGCTCGCAAAGCTGGCGCACAAGGCGCTGCGCAACCACCGCGCGTAGCGTGGAGCGCAAGAGATAGCCCTCGACACCGAGATCGAGCAGCCGCGGCACCGCAGCCGCGGCTGTCTCGGTATGCAGCGTGGTCAGCACCAGATGTCCGGTCAAGGCGGCATGCACCGCGACATGCGCAGTTTCGGAATCGCGCACCTCGCCGACCATGATGACATCAGGATCCTGACGCACGAAGGAGCGCAGCGCGCTCGCGAATGTCAGCCCGATCGCTGGCTTGATCTGCGACTGATTGATGCCCGGGATTTCATACTCGACCGGATCCTCGATCGTGAGGATCTTGCGGACCGGCTCGTTCAGAATGCTGAGGATGGTCGCCAGCGTGGTGGTCTTGCCGCTGCCGGTCGGCCCGGTGATGACGATCATGCCGTGCGGCAACTTCAACAGCCGCCTCAGCTTGGCTTCGTCGCCCGGCGCGAAACCCAGTCTGTCGACGACCAATAGCCCGCGATCCTTCGGCAGCAGCCGGATCACGGCGGATTCCCCGTGCTGGGTCGGCATGATGGCGACACGGATGTCGATGTCGGTCCGTCCCGCCCGCAGCCGTGCGGCACCGTCCTGCGGCAGGCGACGTTCCGCGATGTTCAGGCTCGCGATGATCTTGATGCGCGAGATCACGGCCTGCGGCAGCACCCCAGTGGGCGCGGTCACTGCTCGCAGCAATCCGTCGATCCTCATGCGCACGACGAGCCCGCTCGAAAACGGCTCGATGTGGATGTCGCTGGCCCGCAGCTCGATCGCCTGCTCCAGGAGATCGTTGTCCGCACGCACCACAGGCGCACCGCTGGCGAGATCGCGCAGACTTTCGATATCATCGTCTCGCAGTTGCGAAAAACCGTCCGCGTCGCCGTGCTGCTCGGCACTATGATCGGCAAGCCTTTGATCCAGCAGGATCGCCAGGTCATCGAACGCGGCGATCCTGATTTCGATACCTGGCCCGAGCACGATTTCGGCGGCGCGCCTTGCCGCCAGATCGGTCGGATCCGCGATGGCCAGCACGGCACCGCCATCGGCGGATTGATATGGAAAAACCAGCGTTTCGCGAAGAAAGCGCTGTGAGAACGCCGCAACCAGCGGTATGGCTGACAGCATGTCCTGCAGTGTCACGCGTTCACAGCGATAAAAGCGCGCAGCCTCATCGGCGAACTGGCTGGCCGAGAGATCGGTGAGCTCCCAGAGCTTTCCGCGAAAAGCCGATTGCGGGCTGCGCGCGGCGTTGTCCCGCGCTGAATCGGACGCGTCGGACTCAGCAATCTCGCGTGCGTCGATCGGCTTCAAGTGCCGCTCTTGGCGAAGATGCTCTAAAAACTGCGATGACTGATGATCGGTCATGCGTCCCGCGGCTGCCTGGGTGATGCGGCGCTAGGCCTTGCCAATGATCGCCGGAGCTGACTTTATTGATCCTGAACGTGACATCTGTAAGAAAGCATCGGCGACGGTCCAACGCTTTGCCGAAAAGTCACATCCCGCCGTGATTTAGATCAAAGC
>NZ_JBAURI010000551.1:0-7516 GCF_049581145.1 Bradyrhizobium sp. | reverse complement strand
TGCAAAAGCTCTTTAGGGGTAGGAACGGATATTCCTCCAGTCAAGATATCTTTTGCGTTTTGATATAGCTCCCAAGCAACCAAGTCGGCGGCCTGCAACGGCCGCACTTTCTTTGAGCTTAGAAAGGCATAACCGGCCAACTGTGGCGGCGGTGCAATCCATCTTTGAAAGGCGTCATAGACCGTTCCGGCGTATCGTCTCACCTCCGATGGCCGATCATCAAAAACGAATCTCATGGCTGGATCGAAAGTGTTTGCTTGCACCCAACCAAGCGACCGCACGAGGCATTGATTGATACACATGCCCTCAGGCGTACCTAGAACAGAGCGCAAATCACCTGTGATAAGTTCGTCGTAGTCCTTTCGCGAACATGCGATGCCGTAGGCGGCCACTTCCGACTCAATAATCACAGTTCGTAACTGGTGGCGAAAGTAATCGGTTTCAGTTCGGGTCCATCCCCTGAATTCTCCAACGCTTTGATAGCAGTCGTAGGCGTGAAACCGACTGAGGGGATCCTTACGTCCGCACAGCGGTAAATCCAAGTGCCGCTTCCAATTGCGGTCAAGGCTGTCCATTCGGCCTTCGGTTCCAAAGATTCCAGCCACGAGCACAATGTCTGATGGCTCATGTGTGCCGCTATCGTCGAAATAGGCCGTAATCATACCAAGCCAGTCCTCGGAACAATCCCGAGGCAGAAGGACATGAAGAATCTCGGGAATCAGGGCCTCGGACCCCATCCATCATACTTCTAGCGGCCAGGTATGGGAAGTGAACACCGCCTATTTACGCGCGCGATCTCCGGCCACGGACTCCCTCCTCACATCCGGAATTCGCCCCGAATGGACGGTAGGTCACGTACGTTGTCAGCCCAAAGCCGACGTTGGACGGCTACGGGCGAGGACGGCTGTCGCCGGCGAGCAGATGGCACAACCGGTCTTCCCCCCAGCTCCAGAAATACCTGGCGCGTTCCGGCACTTTCGCTTCGTGCCAAGGCACATGAACGGACGTCAGTGCACTCTTCGATCACCTGACGACGCACGCAGTGTCGTGGTCGAGCTACCCAGCGAGATGACGGTAACCGGCATGAGGCCCCCACCTCGCAGTCGCGCGATTGATCTGCGATACAGCTTGGCATGAGCTGATCGTTGGGAGGAAGTCGATGGCAGATGTCATGCTTGATGCCAGGCAGCAAGGCGGCTCTTACCGTCGTATCGAGGTGATCACCGGACAGCGCCAGCGGCGGCGGTGGACGGCGCAGGAGAAGGCCCGGATCGTAGCGGAGAGCTTCGAAGAGGGCGCCAACATTTCCGAGGTCGCGCGCCGCAATGGCGTTGCCCGTGGGCTGCTCACGGTGTGGCGACACAAGTTGGCGGCAGCGGCGGGGGACAACACGCTCGGCTTTGTGCCGGTCCGGATTGCTTCGGAGGGCAGCCCCGCGGCGGCAGGCGATCCGGGCCGCGTCGCGGCTTCGCACGCGATGCCGCGGGAGCTGGCCTCGCCACCGGGCCCGTTCCGCGGGGAGATCGAGATCGAGGTGAGCGGGGCGCGGATCCGGGTCGAGCCGGGGGTCGATGCGACGACGCTTTCGACGGTGCTGTCAGCGCTGCGAGGCGGCCGGTGATCGCGCTGCGAGCGGACCTCCAGGTCGTGGTGGCGGCACGCCCGGTCGATTTTCGCAAATCGGTTCACACGCTGTCGGCGCTGGTGAGCGAAGCGCTGCGCGCGAACCCGTATTTATGTGTCGGGCGAAGATATGTGGCGGCGCCGTCGCGAAGCGAACAATTCCATGGCTTAGGCGAGTGTTGCCGCCACATATTATTCATATGCTTTCTAACAGCCGCAGCACCGAGTCCGTGGGCTGGTATCGCATTGGCAGCTTGCCGGACACGCCGGCCTTCTCCAGTCCACGGCGCATCATCTCGACGTCCGCAGCGGCGTAGCGATGCGTGGTAGCAACCTGCGAATGGCCCAACCACGCCTGGATGGTCAGAAGGTCGACCCCGGACTGCAGCAGCGTCATTGCGAGCGTATGGCGAAGGACGTGGGGCGAAATGGTTTTGCGGGCTAGCTCTGGCATGTTTGCGGTTGCCGCGGCGACGGCGCGCCGCACGATGTGCGTCGCCCCGAAGCGAGTGAGACGAGCCCCGTGCGTACCGACGAAAAGTGCGCCACTATGATGCTGATCAATACCACGTTCGCGCATCAAAGCCTGCAATGCTTTGACGAGGTCATGGGGAATCGGCACGATCCGGTCCTTGCGTCCCTTGCCGCGCAGGAGTACTTGCGGCCTCGGCTGTCCCAACTGAAGATCGCAGGCCTCGACGCTGAGCGCCTCGGAAACGCGGGCGCCGGTTCGTGCCATAAAAAGCAGCAACGTGCGATCTCGGCGACCGAGCTGCGTTCGCTGGTCTGGCGAAGCGATCAGGGCATCCAGTTCGATGCGCGACAGATGATGCGTGATCTCCGTGTGCGACTTCTTGATTGGAATGGTCAGGACGCGCTGCGCGACGCCGAGCGCAGCAGGATCGTTCGCAGCGACATGATGAAAGAATGACCTGATCGCGCCGAGGCGCGCATTGCGCGTCTGAACAGAGTTCTTCCGCTTCTGCTCAAGCTCGTCCAGAAAGGCGAGGATCATGTCCCGGTCGATATCCTCGACAGCCAACGAGCTTGGTTTGCGTCCCGCACGTTCAGCTGCGAAGACGATCAGCAAGCGCAAAGCATCGCGGTAGCTGGCGATTGTCGAGCGACTTGCATTCCTTTGCTTGGTCAAACGATGACGGAAGAACGATTCCAGCAGCGAAGCGAGCGATGGATGTCTGTTCACGCGACATCTCCATCGGCAAAGACGCGGTCAGCGGCCATACCCAACAGCTCCGCCGTTCCCGTGACGTAATAGGCAGTGTCGCTGTAGCGGGAATGACCGAGATACGTTGCCAACAGCGGTAGGCACGCTTGCACGTTGGCCTTTTCTCGGTGCCAAGCGGCAAGCCGGGTGACGGCGAAGCGATGGCGCAAATCGTGTGGCCTCACGCCGTCAAGGCCTGCCAACTCGCAGGCAGCGCCGAACGCTGCGGAGAGCCCTGCCGACGATAAGCGATTGCCGCGGGAGCTCAGGAAGAATGCAGCATCCCTTGGGGCTGGAAATGCTGTATCTCGGTGCCGTGCGTATATGCGTAATGCCGCGAGTGTCGTCTTGTGGACCGGAACCAGACGGTCCTTGCGGAATTTGGTCTTTCGGATGTGCAGAACGCAGTCGACGAGATCGACGTCTGCTCGGTCGAGGCGGCGCGCTTCGCCGGAACGCAAGCCGGTACTGGCCAACAATCCGACAAATACTGTCAACACCGCGCTCCGCTCGGGATATCCTGGCGAAACGCGGCGGCACGCTGACATGAGCGAACCGAGTTCCTCGTCGGTCAAGATGTGTGGCGGCGGAATGGCTCGGGACCTGGGAAATGTGCGACGATCGAGCGCTTCGGTTCGGCTGTCGTAGATCGCGAGATAGTCGCAAAAGCGGCGGACAACCCCGTGGCGAATTGCACGGCCGTTCGCTGTTCCATCCCATGAAAGAACGAAATTGACCGCCAAGTCCTGCGTAAGCGGACCGTCAAGAACTTCGGCCACAACGTATCGGACCAATGCCCGCAATATCGTCGCCGAGTTGTTGAACGCGTAACCGAGCGATCGGCGCAGCGCGATATAGCTCTCCACCCTTTCGGCCAGGATCTTTGCAAAACCGATCATGACGCGTCCCCAGGAAACGGAAGGGTAACGTCGGCGAGCTGTGGAAGTGCAACCTTGACATAGATGGCGGTGGTGTCGATGCTCCGATGGCCAAGAAGGTCCGCGACCTCGTTGATGGGGCGCCGTCGACTGACCAGTTTGGTCGCCAGGCTATGGCGCACCAGATGGGCGCCGGCGCCGCGCGGGAGCTTGATTCCACCGCGCTCCAGTCGCGATCGCACGATTCTGGACACAGGAGCACTGGTCTTGAATGGCCCAACGGGCGGCACAGTGCAAAGGAAAACCTTCCGACTATCGATCCTGGGTCTGGCATGGAGAAGGTAATCGGCAAGTGCTTTACTTGCCTCCTGTACGAGCGGGACGACCCGATCGCGCCTCGCCTTGCCCTGTCGCACGAGAACCTCGGCAGCACGCCACCGAATATCCTCAAGCTCAAGCGATCGCAGTTCCCTGTTGCGAATGCCGGTGGTGGCCAGCAGGAGCAGGATCGCGTGGTCGCGCAGGCCCTTCGCCGTCGTCAGGTCGATCGCATCGATTGCCCGCCTGACGTCTTCCCACGGGAGCCGTGGTGGCAAATGGGCGAGCCGCCAGCACGGCGTTCGCGGAACGAACCGAGCAAGATCCTGATCATTGAGATCGGACCAGCGCAGAAATCGGAGGAATGTCCGAGCATGCGAGGTGCTCCCGGATCGCGTTGAATCCTTGGACGACATCGACAGAAGGTGTTCGACGACGGCGAGCACGTGCTCGCCTGTCATCGCGGCAAGGGGCTGCCCGGTATGCTGGTCGCCAAACCACGCGAGGATCCGGCGGGCGTTCACGAGCATCCCTTCGCAAGTCTTGGCCTCCAAGCCTCGCACTTGGCGTAGGTGATCCAGATAGGCGGCCAGCAAGGGCCCATTGGGGTCCGCCACCATGCTGCATGGGATCGAAAAGCGCTCGGGCGCGATCCGACGGGCGTGCTCGATAGCCGTCCGCGCGGCGATGCGGGATGCCACCGTCGGCAGGCACTCTACAAAGCGATCAATCACAGTTTGATCGATCATCGTTGATAACGAATGGCGGGCCAAGAAATCGCTGAACCGGCTGAGCCGACTGATATAGACCTTTGCCGACGCGGATTTGTAGCCGCTCTCGGCCAGTTGTGCGGCGATGCGGTCCATCTCGCCACCAAGCGCCCCGCTTCGAAGCCGCCGCAAAACCCCTTCATACTTGAAATACAAATCCAACATCGAAGTCTTCCCCTTGCCGGTG
This sequence comes from Bradyrhizobium sp., assembly GCF_049581145.1. GTDB lineage: Bacteria > Pseudomonadota > Alphaproteobacteria > Rhizobiales > Xanthobacteraceae > Bradyrhizobium. Next base: position 2,515 of record NZ_JBAURI010000551.1, on the reverse strand, counting down.
CCCAGGACAATCCTGGGTCGGAGGAGAATCATCAGAAATTATGTGACGGCAAAACTCACCTGAGCCGCCGAATTATTCGCTTCGCGACGGCGCCGCCACATATCTTCGCCCGACACATAAATACGGCTATGTGACACGTCACATAGCCGTATTGCGGCGACGTGTTCGTGTTCCGCTCCAAGCGCACGGACAGAGTAAAGCTTCTGGCATGGGACGGCAGTGGCATGGTGCTCGTGACGAAGTGGCTACACGAGGGACGCTTCACCTGGCCGGCGATCCGCGACGGAGTTGTTCATCTCAGTCCGACGCAGCTGACGATGCTGCTCGATGGACTGGATTGGACGCGGGCCTCGCCCAAGCCCGTGAGACAACCGGCCGTTGTCGGATGAGATGTGAGGATTTCGCTGGAGCCTATGGCGAGTGCATGTATCTTTTGTTCATGGCGATTCGCCCCGAAACTCTCCCGACCGATGTAGCGGCGCTGACCGAGATGGTGCTTGCGCTCGACGCCGAGAATGAGAAGCTGCGCGTGACGATGCGGACGCTCAACGACATGATCTTCGGCAAGCGCTCGGAGCGGCTCGCGGCGATCGTCGCCGAGCAGCTCGCGCTCGAGCTGAACGATCTCGCCACCGGCGTCACGCCGGCTCTGCCTGCCAACGACGATGCGCCGGCGGCGAAGCCGCCCGTCAAGCCGCGCAAGAAGGCACGCCGCAACATCGGCGCACTGCCCAAGCACTTGCCGCGCTGCGAGCAGGTGCTCGAGCCGGACACGACGGCATGCCCGTGCTGCGCCGGCCGTCTGCACAAGATCGGCGAGGACGTCAGCGAGGTGCTGGACGTCATCCCGGCGATCCTGCGGGTGCTGCGCACGATCCGTCCCAAATATGGCTGCCGCAGCTGCACCGATGGCGTGGTGCAGGCGAAGGTGCTGCCGCGACTGATCGAGAGCGGCATGGCTTCGACCGCGCTCGTGAGCCATGTGGTGGTTTCGAAGTTCGCCTGGTATCTGCCGCTATATCGGCAGGTGCAGATTCTGGCCGGCCAGGGCATCCAGCTCGATCGCGCGACGCTCGCGGGCTGGGTGAAGCGTGCCGCATGGTGGCTCAAGAGCCTCTATGAGCTGCAGCTCAAGACGATCCAGGCCTCGCCGCGGCTGTTCTGCGATGAGACCCCGATGCCGGTGCTCGATCCTGGACGACATCGCACCCGGACCTGCCAGTTCTGGGCGCATGCGATGGATGATCGCCCGTGGGGCGGTCCGTCGCCGCCGGCGGTCGCCTACGTGTTCGCCGACGGCCGCGGCACCGAAGAGATCGCCGGGCAATTGACCGCTTTCTCCGGCATTCTGCAGGTGGACGGCTATGCCGCCTACAAGGCGCTGGCGCGCAGTCATGGCGGCGCGATCCGGCTGGCTTTTTGCCTGGCGCATGCCCGGCGCAAATTCGTCGAGGTGTACAAGACGATGCAGTCGCCGTTCGCACGCGAGGTGATCGAGCGCCTGCAGGCGGTCTACGCCATCGAGGCCGAGATCCGCGGCAGCCCTGCCGAGCAGCGGCTCGCGGTCCGTCGCGCCAGGGCCACGCCGCTGATGGAAGAGCTCAAGGTGCGGTTGAACACCATGGTCGGCCAGCTGTTCTCCCAGTCGAAACTGGCTGAGGCCATCAATTATGCGCTCAACCATTGGGATGGGCTGACGCTGTTCCTCAGCGACGGCCGCATCGAGGTTGATAGCAATACAGTCGAGCGTTCGATGCGCCCGATTGCGATGGGGCGACGCAACTCATTGTTCAGCGGCAGCGAGGGTGGCGCCGAGAGCTGGGCCATTTTGGCATCGCTGGTCAACACGGCAAAGCTCCACGAACTCGATCCGCAGGCCTATCTGGCCGACGTGCTGGAGTGCATCGTCTCCGGGCGAACCAAGAGCCATCAGCTGCACGAACTTCTGGCCTGGAACTGGAAGGCGGCCCGCGCGCGCGGCGCACAGGCGGCTGCATGAGCCGGCGCCGCCGTTCATCACCATCATCTTCATCACCGATGGCGGCAGCCGCGATGCCGCTCGCCGAACTTGAGCGCTGGCTGCAGGCTCGCGCCGAGCGGCGTCCTGTCGCCACCAGTCTCCCCGTGCTCGACGGCTATGTCGCCGCGATCGTGGCCGGACCGCTGTCAATCAGCCCGCTTGACTGGATCTGCCCGCTACTCGCCATCGACGCCGACGCCTTCAACCATGGCGGCACGCCGGAGTTCGCCGCGATTTCGGCCGTCGCGCTGCGTCACAACGAGATCAGCAACACCCTGTCGACCGCTCCACATCGGTTCGCGCCGATCCACGCGCGCAAGCCGAACGGCGATGTCGATGCGCGGCCGTGGTGCCACGGATTCCATGCCGCCATGCAGCTGAGACTATCGGCCTGGGCCCCGCTGCTCGACATCAGCAACATCAATCACGGCCTGCTCCTGCCCATCCTGCTGCATTGCGTCGACGAGCAGGGGCGCCCACTGCTCGGGCCACCCA
>NZ_JBAURI010000550.1:0-1724 GCF_049581145.1 Bradyrhizobium sp. | reverse complement strand
ATCTTGGGCGATCGCCGGCCCGCGAGATGCGCCTCGATCTGATCGGCGAGCCAATGCACGTTGACGATCGCGCGCTCGACGCCGTTCTCCGCCAGGCGATCGAGACAATGATCGATGAGCGCCCGGCCGCCGACCTTGACCAGGGGCTTAGGCAGCGTTTCGGTGATCGGCCGCATCCGCATCCCCAATCCTGCGGCGAACACCATGGCCGTCTTGGGAACCGGCGGGCTCATCGGCGGGTTCCTCGGCGATCTGGCTTCAAGGATCGGATTTGACGGGCGGCTGGCCGAGCGCCCGCGGCAAGTGGTTCTGATACCAGAGGGCAAGCGGCCGAAGCAACGGATGGGCGAGGTTGCGGCTGAGGTAGCGTTCGATCCGCGGCAGGTGCCGCAGGTATTCCGGCTTGCCGTCCCGCTTGTCGAGGCGGGCGAAGATTCCGAGGATCTTGGTCGCACGCTGGGCGCCCATCGCCGCGTAGGCGGCGGCGAAGCTCTGGGCGTCGAAGGCGGGGTCAGCACCCGTCCTACGCCGAATATAGAGGGCGGCCAGACGCATCTCGAGGTCCTCCGTGACGTCGACGCGCGCGTCCTGCAGGAGTGAAGCGACATCATAAGCGGGCGGGCCTAGCACCGCGTCCTGAAAATCGATCAGGCCGATCCTTTTCAGCCCTTGCCGCTCGGCCAGCCAGTGCAGATTGGGCGAATGAAAGTCGCGCAACGTCCAGGTCGTCGGCTGGGCCAGAATCGGCCCGAGCAGCTCGCGCCAGATCGCCAGGAATTGCATCCGCGCGCCCGTGGGCGGCGTCACCCGCGCGACCGCCGGCGCGTACCAGTCGAGCGCCAGCTCGACCTCAACCAGCATCGCCTCGATGTCGTAGACCGGCAGGGCGTAGAATTCGTCGCCGACCGGCAGGTTCTCCGGCAATTCGAGCCCATGAAGATCGACGAGGAGCGCAACCGCCTCCGCGTAGCGCGCGCTGTCGGGAACGCCTCCCTCGGCGATGGTGGCTGAGCCGAAGTCCTCGATCAGCGCCAGGCCATCCTCGACGCTGAAGGCAATGAGGGCGGGCGCGGAGTAGCCGAGACCGCGCAAGCCCTCCGCCATGGCGACGAAGGCGCGGATGTCGGGCGACAGCTTGGCGATCGCCGCATACGGCTTGCCGTAGCGCAGGATCGGCCCGTCGCGCCGAGGCGGCGAGATCATCAGGATCGCGGAGCCGCCGCTCCACCTCGACAACCGTTCGTAGGCGCGAATGGACGCATCCCCTTGCAGGAATTCGCGCTTCGCGCCGTTCCAGCCGGCGTGCTTCAAAAGTCTGGCGACCCCGAGCGCCAGCGCCAGGCGGAGGCCCACGGCGCCCCTTCCGCGCAAAGTCAGCAGACGAAAATCGGGACCTCGGCTCGGATCGAAGCGGATCTCGACTTCGAGCCGATCGGCGGGCAGCGCTTCGCCGACCCGCTCCGGCCATTCGACGATGGCGATCGCGTCGGCGGTCGCCTCATCCCAGCCGAGATTGTCGAGCTCCCGAGGGCCGCGCAGCCGGTAGAAATCGGCGTGGACCACCGGGCCTCGCGGAGCGTCATAGACCTGCATCAGCGTGAACGTCGGGCTTGGCGCCTCGAGATCGCGCGACCCGGCCAGGGCTCGGATCAGGCCGCGGGCGAAGGCCGTCTTGCCCGCGCCGAGATCGCCGGTCAGGCCGACAAAGTCGCCTGGCTCGAGCC
>NZ_JBAURI010000549.1:0-7382 GCF_049581145.1 Bradyrhizobium sp. | reverse complement strand
GCAGCATGATCCTCGGCGCGCGGAACCGGGTCGAACAGCGAGAACAGTATCAGCCCGGCAAGAAAACCGCCGATATGCGCCTGCCAGGCCACCACGGTGCCGCCTTCCATGCCGATCGCGATCGAGTAGACGCCGAAGATGATGTTGACGCCGAACCACACCACGAGAAAGCCGAGCACGCGGCGGTCACGCAACGCGCGCATCAGCGACAGCGCCGGTACTTTTGCCGCGACATCGGCGTCGCCGCGGCTGAAGGAGAGAAAACTGCCCTGCACGAAGGCAAAGCGGATCGCGGCCGCCATCGCGCCCGACACCGAGGCCGAGGCGCCGATCATCGGCGCCGCCGCATGCTCATGGGTGACGAGATGCGCGAGCGCGCCGGCCACTGCCGTCACCGCCATGAACAGGAAGAAGCGCAGCGCGCCGAAGCGGCGCGCCAGCGCGCTGCCGAACGGCAACAGCCACAGCACGTTGAAGCCGATATGGGCGAGATTGGCGTGCAGCAGCGAATAGGTCACGAAGGTCCAGACCTTGGCGCCCTCGCCGCCGGGAAAGCTCAGGTCGAGCAACCCGGAATCGTAGCGTTGCGGAATGAAGCCGAACACGAGGATGGTCCAGTCCTCCCACTCCGCGGGCAACAGCACGCGCAGATGGATGATGGCGAGCAGCAGAATGTAGGCGGTGAGCGCGGGCGGCAGGGTCAGGATCGGCTCACGCGGAACAGCCGGCGGCTGGTCCGGCAGCGGATCCTGTGGAGGTTCGTAAGGAGAATCCAAGGGGCCGGACACCTCAAAACGCAGCGCGATGCTGCCGATCGTCTCAGATAGGCGGCTTTCGGCCCGGTGTGCAAGGCACAAATGGGTGGGTTTTGGGGGTATATAACCGAGGGTATGAACAAGCGGGAGCCATGAATGCGGGGAATCGTTTTGCTGATTGGAGCGCTCGTTGCCTTGACGGGACCAGCCGATTGTCAGGTCTTGTCGTGGCAGGGAGTCGGACCGGTGAGGCTCGGAATGACGGTCGAGGAAGCGCAGCGTGCGCTCATGACCCCATTGAAGCCGTTGGATATCCCCTTTTCGGAGGAGTGCTGGATGACCCAACGCGCCGACGGCAAGGATCCGGCGATCTCCTACGAAGTGCAGAAGGGTAAGATCGTCGTCATCTACGTGGTCCCTAATCCTCGGAAACAGGAGACGACGAACGTCACCGATACGCGCGGGATCGGAATTGGCGCCATGGAATCCGACATACGCAGAGCATACGGCCAAGTGAAGATCGCGTTTGCACCATACTTCAGCAAGGAATCTGAAATTGAAGCGGCGAAAGTGCGCGCCAGGCTTGGCGTAAAGAGTTCCGAGCCCGTTCCATCGCCGCAATACACCGTCGAAGTCGAAAGTCCAGACCATCAGCGCGCCATCATCTTTACCACGCAGGACAGCAAGGTCATTGACCTCGCCACGGGCTTCAAGCCAGCAGTCGGGGAGATGGAGGCGTGTAGTTAGCCCGCGTCGATGGGGTAGCGGACCGGCCGGCACCGGCGAGACCGACATCCCGGCAGGATCTCAAAGATCGGCGACGCCAGCGTCCGAGCCGCGCTCTACGAGGCGGCTCTCGTCATCTTGACGCGGCCGGTCAAGGGATCAAACCTCGCCACCCGGATCGCCAGCTCGTAGGACGGGTTGGAGCGAAGCGTAACCCGCCATCGCTCCATGCGACAGGAGATGCCACTCGGCTGCGAATTTGCAAGTCGTGTCCGCGTCATCCGCGGATGGCGCAAAGGCGGGTTACGGCTTCGCCTCCGACCCGCCCTGCGCGACTGCGTCGTCTTCACGGTCGACCTGCATGATCGACGGCAAACGCTGCTCGTTGACGAGATCGGCGGCTTGCAAGCGGCGGATTACGCCCATCGGGCTCGCGCCCGATGGGCTCAATCCGCCCTATCCGCTACTGGAACGGATAGTACCGCAGCGACGACAGCACGACGTTGTCGTTGGTCGAGACCGGACCGGGCACGCCGTCGAACGATTTGCGCCTGATGTATTCGTACTGCAATCCGGTCGCGACGCGGCCGTAATCGCCCTTGTAGAGATTCTGCCAGAAGCCGACGGTGGCCATGTCGACTTCCTTGTTGACCGCGGCACAATTCGAGGTGCCGCCGGTGAACGAGGCGCCGGTCACGATGTCGCAGCCGGCATTGCTCAGCGTGGTCAGGCCAAAGCCGGTGACGCCCGCCGCGGACGTGAACAGCTTGCTGTCGGCTTTTTCCATACCGGCATAGCCATAGACGTCGAGGCCGGCCCAGGGATGGCCGATCGCGCCGACCAGGGCGTGCAGGGCCGTGATGGTCTGCAGCGAGCCGTCCGATCCGACGACGACGTCGGAGAGCTGGCTCGCGCCGTAGCGGCCGATGCCGTTGCCGTACAGCACCGAGCCCTGCAGATCGAGATACTTCGGAACGACGGGCAGCAGGGCCGATGCGCCGACGCCCTCGCCGACCGTGACATGCGAACTGGCGCTGCCGACATTCGCCGTGCTGGTCGGGCAGACGCCCGAGGCCGGCACCAGCGCCGGGTTGCAGGTGAAGACGCTGTCGGTGAAGAAGCGGGCGAGCCCGAACAGTTCGTAATGGCCGAAGCCGGGATCGAACGCCGCCTTGCCGATGATATCGGGCGCGGTTTCGGTGTTGAAGTTGTTGGCGAAGGCGCCGCTGCCGAGGAAGCTGCCGCCAGCATTGGCCCAGTTCACGATCAGCCCGTTCAGCGAGCCGCCATTGGCGATGGCGCCGGCGCTGGCATAGACCTGGGAGGCCGGGTTCTCGATCGAGAGGCCGAGCGAGACCGCCGAACCGAAATCCTTCACCACGCGGATCTGCCAGTTCCTGGTGTAGTCGAAACCGGCGATGTAGTTCGCATCGATCGTCAGCGGAATGTTTTCCTTGCGCGGCACGATGCCGACCGTGTTCTGGGTCAGCAGGCTCCAGGATTGGCCGGCCAGGACATGAAAACCCCAATCGGTGTTGTCGTAGGTGAGATAGCCCTGGCGCAAGCGCGGCGCCCAGCTGTTGCTCTGATTGTAATTGGAGGTAATGCCCGCTCCCAGGAAATCCATTTCGTAGTAGCCCGCGAGTTTCTGCGCGGGATCGAGCGCGCCCTCGACCAGCAGCGAAATCCGGCTCTGCCGCGCGCTGCCCCGAAACTCGGGCTCGTTGTATTGCGGCGAGAACGGATATGGAATCGAGGTAAAGGGTGTTCCCATGTCGGCGACCGCATTGTGCTGCCGATAGACGCCTTCCGCCGCCAGGAAGCCGCCCCAGGTGAGCTTCACACCCGCCGGCATCGCGATCGGCGCCTTGAACGACGGCCGCCACCCATCGGCTGTCCCCGGGGCTGCGACCGGCGCAGAGGCGGTCTGAGCCGGCGCTTCACGCGACACTTTCTTGGATTCGCTGACCTGCTTCTGCAGGCTCTGCAGCTGGCGCTGCAGCGCGTCGATCTGATGCTGCAATCGCTCGGTCTGCGCGTCATCCGCCATCGCGCAGGCCGGCGCCAGCATCGCGCCGGCGAAGACGCCCAGCAGCAGTTTCTTAACTTTGGTCCGATTGATCATCACAAGTCTCCAATAAGTCGGCAAACTCCTGCCGAAAAAAAGACACGCGACGATCCTAACGAGTGCATTGCAACACATTTGCAATGCAACGGTGACGACTTTCCACGGAGCCGCGCGGTGTTGTTGTTGCGCAACAAGCCAATGCCACCTGATCCGGAATCTTGGTAGCAGACGCGCTCGGTCCTGATCACGCGCGGCGCATGACTTCGTGATCGCTGCGGCATGCATGATTGATATGCAAACAGGACGCGCAAATGGCAGGGCGCTTCGAGCATCGTCGATGCCGATCATCGCCGCGCGTTGATACGCCGTGACAGCCTGTTCGCGTCACTCCTGTTCGCGTCACTGCGGGTTCGACGTCAAACGCTGCGACGGCCACTGACGAAAGACGGCCACTGACGAAAAAGAGGCGGTCGCCTGACCGCCTCTTCCTCGATCTCGGTTAGCCGTCGCCTCTCACTGACAGGGATGACGGAGGCCATCGGCACCCTTGAAGGATGTGCCGGGCGTGCAGACGAAACCGTTGCGCTCGGCATAGCTCTGCTGGGACCAGCCGTTGTTGTTCCAACCATTGTTCCAGCCGTTGTCGTTCCACGCGCTGTTCCAGCCGTTGTCGTTCCAGCCGTTGGAACCGTTGTTGTAATAGCCGTAAGAATCGGCCGCCCGGAACGGCGCGGTCACAATCGCCCCGGCGGTATCGGCTGCGCCGGCGGCGATGCCGCCCGCCGTTCCGATCGCCGCGCCGGCAACTTCGCCCGGCCAGAAGCCCGGACGCTGTTCACCCGGACCACGGGGTTCGTTGGTGCGGTCGCGGTCATTCATCGCTTCGCGTGGCGCGGTCCTGCTGGCGCGGGAGGCGGAACGAATGTGATGACGGCGTTGATGGCTGGCGGTATCGGGCCTGTTGGCGTCGGCCCTCGCGGCCCTCGGCGTGCCGCTGCTGTCATTGCTGGGCATCGGGTAGGTCGCGCAGTTCGGATCATATTGGGCACAGCCCGCAGCATGCGCGATCGAGGGAAGCGCAGCGGTGGAAGCAAGCATCGCCGCGGTGCAAAGGACAGTCAGTTTCGTCATGGGGACTCCATCGTTTGGTTTTGCCTCAACGTTAAGGACGACGATGGAGCCGCGTTCCCGTCCAGGCCCCGCATCTCACCCAGCCGTGAAGTGGCGGATTTGGGAACGGTTGCTCTGGAACAATACCGGATGGGCGCCGCAACTGGCGGGTATGGCCGTGTCTTGCCCTCTGTCCTTGCCGACAGCTTGCCGGCGCTCAATCGGGTGAGGACGAGCCCTGAACGCGACTCCCATCGTGCGGGACGGAGCTCTGAGCCGGTGGCGCGAAACGGCTCCTCACCATGTCGACCGCCTGCTGCCCCAGCAGCATGCCGAACAGGCCAACCAGCGCGATCATTGGCGGGGCTGGAGAGCGAAAGTTGACGAGACCGTAGGCCACGCCCGCCGCGAGGCCCATCAGAAGAGAAACGAGATAAGCTGTCATCGCCAAGTTCCTGATTGAGTTCCTGATTGAGTTCCTGGTTGAGTTCCTGTTCTCGCACGGATCCTCTGCGCCGCGCATCCTATCCGCCGCGCGCGGCACGCCGTCGAGGCGCCGTATCTCGCCGGCCATGAGCGCCTGCGGCTCGCCCGGCGTCATCTGCACGACCGCTTGGCGGTTCCGCACCGCGCCCGGGCCGGAAGGAGATCAGGGTCTCGAAGGCCTCGGTCCGTCCCTGGGGCGCTGTGGGATGTCGCCGAGGATCTCGAATCCAGCCGCATCGTCGAATGCCTGGCGGATTTCTGGTGCGACGGCATCGAGCTGTTCGCAGCCTTCTGCCCGGCCAGCCGATCCCGCCGCGGATCAGGCCGTTCGTCGAATTCATCGCGGCCGTGCGGCCGCGGGACGGGCAGAAACGCGAAAATACCGACTGAGGCGCAGCGCGTTCTGATTCAGCGCGGCGAATTGATCGGTCTCGCAAGAGCGCAGCGGATTGCTCCGCCGCGCTCGTCGCCTTCACGGCGACTATGGCCGAGCCCGATTTTACTCAGCGACGCGGCTATTTCAGCGCGCGCGGCCACGAATCCGAACGCGGCCACAACAATTTGCTCGTTGCATATTCCCGGCAGATCTCCTTGATCCAGGTCGGCGCCGTTCCATCGCGAAAATCGGCCAGAAATTCCCGCCCCATCCTCGTCTCCAGGCCCAGCGCCTCGGCGATGAAGCGACCGATCTGGTTGTCGTTAGGCGTTGCACCGCCATAGCCGAAGACATCGCGCAGAAACGGCCCAGCATCCTGGGACCGCACGTCGCCTTCCTCAATGAGGCCGTCTGGCAGCACCCCCGGAACTGGCGGGACGACATTGGCCAATGGCCGCCATTCGTTGACGTCGAATTCCCGATCTTCCTCCCGAAAAAACACCACGCCCAGCGATTCCAGAATTCGCAGGGAAACTTCGATCGTTCGGCGACTGCATTTGTCTCGCGGATTGGTTCGAGCACTCGGTTGCCAATTCGCTAGCACCGCCTCGATCGTAATTCCATCATCGAATCCCCTGATGCACTCCGACACGGCCAATACGACCTGCCTCAGGGAAGGAGCATCGGTCGCGATCGGCTCCGAACGGAAACGAGCTTCGGCCAGATCCCATCCGTCCCGTTCGTAGGCACCTTCCCAGGCTTCCACGATGCTCCGATCCCGTCGAACAAGCTGAAACAGGATCGCGAAAAGGCGTGCCAGCCTGAACAGGGAGCCGCATTTTTCCGAAGTGAGCACTTCTCCGAGCTTCAGGGAAGCGCGTATATCGACCGGAAACGCGTCGAGCGCCTCCAGCGCCATCCTGTACGCCTCCGCCGGCTCCCCGAACTCCATCAGGAAAGCGCCGATCTTCGGATAGCCCTCTTCGTCCAGCGCAAAGGACGAACTCGCGGGTTCAAGCTTGAAGCACCTGGACGGCAGCGGATCCGATTGCAGGTCGACGGATGCCGGCAAAGACATGTGTGAATCGGCAAACAGCGACCTGAAGGAAATACTCTCCCGCGAACGATCGGACAGCAGGAAGGCGAAGCCGGGATCATGCTTTCCCAGAACCGCATCGTCCTTCGCATGCGCCATCTGCTCGCACCATGCCGCCAGGCGGGTCCATTCGTTCGGCAACACCATGACGAACCCGCTGCCGAGATCGCCGCTCCCCGCACTTCCCTTCTGAACGAGTGCCTTGGCCTTGAATGCATGCCTCACCAGATGTTCCCGATAGCTCCGCAATGCCCGAGGCCACGCTTCGCCAAAGGTGCCGCAGGTGTTGTTGCTGAGCCAAGCCCAGCAGGCTTCCAGCACTTCTTCGTTCGTCTTGTCGACGACGCCCAGTCGATGCCCCAGAATGGCAGCGACTTCGCCGACCTCATGGGCGGCAAGGTAGGCCATCAGACGGCCTGGAATATTGCTTGATGTCAGCCTGGTCTTCCAGCCGTGCACATCAGCGGTATGGATCGCGATGCCCAGCGGGCGCCCTCCGGCACGTGCCACCGCGGCAAAGGGCTTCAGGTGGCTCAACCCGGTTGGAATCAGAAATTCTCCGGATGGTTGCGTGTCCTCACCTTTCCGAAAGCTGGGATCGAACAATAGTGGTGTCGTCTTGTCGGCCGTGAAGCGAATGTCCGCCGTGATCAGGTCGACAATCGTGCCCTCGTTATACTGCGCCCAGAACTCGATTGCGGATTGCCAATCGTTGATCCCGTGCTTGCGCCCGCCCCCGATGGCAACCGACTCGATGAAGTCGGT
>NZ_JBAURI010000548.1:0-17092 GCF_049581145.1 Bradyrhizobium sp. | reverse complement strand
GCCTTCATGCGCCTGGTCCGGCCGGCACGACCGGACGGGCTTTCGAGCGGCGCCGGACAGCCGCCGTGGCAAAGCGCCATCATCGCCATCGGCATCGGCGCCTTCTGCCTCTTCATGAGCTTCGGGTTGCGCGGAGCGATCACGGCGCTGCTCATGCTGGCGCTCGCCGCGCTGGCGCTCGCGGCGCTGACCATCAGGCAGGTCGGCGGCCAGACCGGCGATGTCCTGGGCGCGCTCGAGCAAACCGGCGAGGCCATCGTGCTCCTGATCGCCGCGACGGTCTTGTAGACGAGACGACCTCGCGTCCGCCGACCGTCGTTCCCGGCGAACGCCGTGACTCGGCCGTTCACGCCAGTCCATGCCTGGGCGGTATCGAGATAGAGCGGCGCCGGCACCGGTCAAAACACCGCGAGACCGCCGGGGACGAGTTGCGAAGACATCGCAATCGCGGTCTATCTACCAGGCAACCAAGGGGATCGCGACGTTGGTACCGAAAGTCCTGATTTTGATCGGCGGTCTCGTTGCCAATGCACCGGCTTTCGCCGAGGACAATCTTGCGGCCGCGCCGCCGCAACTTGCCTTGCGCACCACGCGCGATGCGGCCAGCGAAAGCTGCCGGCGGCTCGATGCGATGGATCCGATGCAGTTTTCCGTCGTCTCGCTGCATCGGACGTTTCATGACGATTTCAACCAGCACCCGCTAACGAGCGGAAGATGGGTGCCGCATTATGCGGGCGGCGCGGCGTGGCCGGAAGCGCGCTATTGGGGCGGCGACGGTTCCGAGCTCAAGCGCCAGACCAAGTATAACGGCGAACAGCAGATCTATGTCGACCCACGCTATAGCGGTCGTGCCGCAACGCCGCTCGGGCTTGATCCGTTCAAGGTCAAGGATGGCGTGCTGTCGATCGTAGCCAGCCGCACACCGCCCGCACTCAAATCGGTGCTGTTCAACAATGAATATGTGTCGGGCATCCTGACGACCCAGAGTTCGTTTTCCCAGAAGTATGGATATTTCGAGATCCGGGCGAAGCTGCCCGTCGGCACCGGCGTCTGGCCCGCGTTCTGGATGCTCGCCGATGACGGCGGCTGGCCACCCGAAATCGACGTGCTGGAGGGCCGCGGGCAGCGACCGGGCGACATGGTGATGACGACGCACTGGCGCTCGCCCACGACCGGCCACGTCGAATCCTGCGGCTTCGACTTCCAGTTGCCGGACGCGCCGGCCGACTTTCACGACTACGGCATCTTGTGGGAGCAGGATCGGCTGATCTATCTGATCGATCGCAAGCCCGTATCGGATATCAAGGTGCCGGTCGGTTTCGAGGATCCGATGTACATGATCGTGAATCTGGCGATGGGCGCCAAATATTTCGGCGGTGTTGGAGTGGTCGACGGCGAATCTCCCGATATGGTCGCCTTCGAGATCGATAGGGTTTCCGCCTATCAAATCGATCCATATCAGCGGGACCGTTCGACGGAGAACGCTGCGCCGCTCAAGGTGAACCTGGTGGGAGACACGGATGCTCGGTAGGTTCTCGCGCCGGCATTTTGCGAAACTTGCGGGCTTTTCCGCCCTGGGATTGACGACATCAGCAGCATCACAAGACAGCCAGCCAAGTCACGCCGCGGGCCAGCAAGCCTCCGGGCATTTCCCCGACGGCTTCGTCTGGGGCACGGCGACGTCGGCCTACCAGGTCGAGGGCGCCGTCAATGAAGACGGCCGCGGCCGCTCGATCTGGGACACGTTCAGCCACACGCCGGGCAAGATCGCCGATCACAGCAATGCGGATCGCGCCAACGATCATTATCACCGTTACAAGGAAGACGTTGGCCTGATCAAGCAATTGGGCGCGAAGGCCTATCGCTTCTCGATCGCGTGGCCGCGGGTTTTTCCCGAAGGGACCGGGCCAGCCAATCCGAAAGGGCTCGATTTCTACGACCGTCTTCTCGATGAACTTCTGGCTGACGGCATCGAACCATTCGCCACGCTGTATCATTGGGATCTGCCGCAGTCGCTGCAGGACAAGCAGGGAGGCTGGCAATCCAGCGACACTTCCAAGGCATTCGCCGACTATGCAGGCTATGTCGCCAAGCGCTTGAGCGATCGGGTCAGGTCGATCTTCACGGTCAATGAAACCGGCAGGTTCGTGAACTTCGGTTACGGATGGGGCATCGATGCTCCCGGGCTGAAGCTGCCGACGGCGGCGCTGAACCAGGTCCGCCACAACGTCGCGCTGGGCCACGGCCTCGCCGTGCAGGCGATCCGCGCAGAGGGACGCGCCGGCACCAGAATCGGTCCGGCAGAGAACATCGCGGCCTGCCTGCCCGCGGTCGACACGCCGGGAAATGTCCGCGCCGCCGAGATCGCCACGCGCGAATTGAACGCCGGCTTCCTGAACGTGATCCTGGAGGGACAATACACGCCCGGATTCCTCGATTATGCCGGCAAGGACGCGCCGAAATTCACCGCCGCCGAGCTGAAGATCATCTCGTCACCGATCGATTTCGTCGGCCTCAACATCTATGCGCCGCAGTTCTACGTGGTCGCCTCCGACCACGCGCCGGGCTTCGAGGTGCTGCCCTTCCCCGCCTCGTTCCCGCACATGAATTCCGACTGGCTGCGGATCGGCCCGGAGACAGCCTACTGGGTGCCGCGGCTCGCCGCCAAGGTGTGGCCGATCAATACGATCTACATCAGCGAGAACGGCACGTCCGCGGACGACAAGGTGGCAAGCGACGGCAACATCTACGATCTCGACCGCATCATGTACCTGCGCAACTACCTGACCCAGTTGCAGCGCGCGACGTCGGAGGGCGTGCCGGTCCGCGGCTACTTCCTGTGGAGCCTGATGGATAATTTCGAGTGGATCTACGGTTTCGAAAAGCGCTTCGGACTCTATCGCGTGGACTTCGACACATTGAGTCGCACGCCGAAACTGAGCGCGTCGTTCTATCGCAACGTGATTGCGAACAACGCGGTGGACATCTGAACGCGCCGGCGGGCGGCCGCTGTCGCAGCCCCGCCCGTTGCCAGCCTTGCCTCACTGCTCGACGAAGGCGCGCCGCAACTGATCGAGGATCGGCTCGAACAGATAGTGCATCATCGTCCTGCTGCCGGTCTGCATGAACACCTCGGCGGGCATGCCGGGGACCAGTTGCGCGCCGTTCAGCCGCCGCCGCTCCTCCTCGGGCAGCACGACCCTCACGGTGTAGGTTGGCGAATGCGTCTGCTGATCCTGCCCGGTGTCGGCCGACACGTAGGAAACCGTTCCATTGAGCTGCGGTGTGGTCCGCTGATTGAAGGCCGAGAACCGGACGAATGCCGTCTGGCCGGTGTGCACATGGTCGATGTCCTTCGGCTGCACGTGGGCCTCGACCTGCAGATCATCCGCATCCGGCACGATTTCCATGATGGTTTCGCCCGCCTTGATGACGCCGCCGATGGTATGAAGCGAAAGCTGATTGACGAAGCCGGAGGTCGGTGAATGAATTTCGATCCGGTCAAGCTGATCGCGCGCCGCGATGCCGTGCTCGGCGAGCTCGGCTTCCTTGGCCTGCGCCTCGTTCAGGTCCTTCACGACCTCGCTGCGGAAGTCCTGGTCGATTCGAACGATCTGGAGCTGCGACGAGTCGATCTTGGATTTCGTCTCGGCGATCGATGAGGTCATTTGACCGCGTTCGCCGTCGATTTGCGCCGCATCGCGCTGCAGCGACGTCAGCCGCGTCAGCGGCACCAGATGCTTGTCGTAGAGATCCTGGACGCCGGTGAGCTCGCCGTGGATCAGGTCCAACTGTTTGGCCTTGGCATCCAACTGCGACTCAAATCCCCCAATCTGCTGGGCGAGCTGCTCGGCCTGGCTTTGCAGCAGATCCTTCTGGCTTTGCCGCGCGCCGGCCCGCGCCTTGAACAGCGACTCTTCCGACGCGAGCAGGCTCTTGACCTCGTCATCGCCCGCCCGCGCCGCCAGCTCGGCCGGAAATGTGATGTCGGCAAGGCCGTCGCGTTCGGCGCTCAGCCGCGCTATCCGGGCCCGGATTTCGTCGAGCTGCTTGGTCACCACCTGGAGGTTCGCTTGCGCCTGGGTGGCATCGAGCCGCACTAGAAGATCGCCGGCGCTGACCCGCGAGCCGTTTTGCACCTTGATTTCCGCGACCACCCCGCCGGTCGGATGCTGGATCTGCTTGACGTTGGATTGCACGACGAGATTGCCCGGCACCACGACGGCGCCCGCCAGCGGCACGAATGCGAGCCAGCCTCCCCCCAGCACGGCAGCGACGATGAGAATCCGCAAACCGGTGCGCAGCTCACGCTCGAACGACCAACGGGTTCCGACCACCAGGCCATCATCGACCGGGGGAGCCGGCGCTCCGCGATCGGTAATAAAGGAGATGCCGGCGGTCAGACCGGCGCGCCATCTGTCGACCCGCTTTCCGGACGGTATTTCGGCCGCCGGATTGCTCAAGGCCGTGGTCGCGGGGGGAAGCGCCAGGCGCGGGCCCTGGGGAAACATCGATTGGGACGAAGCTGCTGGCCGCGTAATGTCCGGCGCCAGTTTGGCCAAATCCGTGGCGATGCCGTCGTCAGGCACGATCGGCGGCGACGCGCGCCGCAGCGGTGAAACACGGGGCTCGACCGGCGGAGCGGTTCTCGATGGCCCGTTTCTGAGCGGTTCGTTTCTCGACGGCCCGCTTTTCAGCGTTCCGTTCTTCAGCGGCTCGCTTTTCAGCATGTCGTTGAGGAACGAATCGCTCTTGAACGCATCGCTCCTGAACGAATCGATCGTGAACGGATCGCTTGCCAAGGCATCGCTTCGCGGCCGCTTGCGGTTGGATGACCCACCCTTGGGCGCTCCGTTCTTCGACCCGTGCTTGATCGAGCCATTTTTGGCCGGCGCACTCCTCGACGGCTGTCCTCTCGGCGCTTCGCCCTTGGACCGTCCGCCTCTCCGCTCCACGGGAGCCGGCGCCTTCAATCCGATCTGCTCAAGACAGATATCGAGCGCCTTGCCCATCTTGCTCTTGCGCCGACGCTTCGGCGGACCGTTCCGTCGCAGCCGCTCCGCCTCGATTCTTTCGCGCGACGAGCCGCGCCGCTGCTGATTCGACCCTTCTTCGTCGTCGAATGCATGCCGAAGCCGCTGCAGCTCGAGAATCAGCGCATCGCCCTGCGGTCCCACCGTCTCATTCGGCGACTCGTCGAGATAAGGGCGCGCGGTGCGCTCGAGCCGCTGGATCTGCTCTTTGGGCTTCATGGCTCAAGCGCCTCCCGCGACCGCGGCCTGGCGCGGCGCCCTGGTGTTCGGTGGCGCCACCGCCGGCTGCTCGACCGGCTGTTTCACCTGGTTGACCTGGGCCTTCGTCTGCGCAGCCTGGGCCTTGACCTGGGCAGCCTGAGCCTGCTGTTGCGATGCGCTGACCCGCGCAAATATCTCCTGGGACGAACCGAACGCGATCACCTTACCCTCGTAGAGCACCATCGCCATGTTCAGCGCGGCGAGAGCGCTCGGACGGTGCGAGATCACGATGACGATGCTGTTGAGCTTGCGCAGGAGCTGGATGGCGCGACTCAGGGCGTTCTCGCCTTCGGCATCCAGGTTGGCATTGGGCTCGTCGAGCACGACCAGGAAAGGATCGCCGAACACGGCCCGCGCAAGTCCTACCCGCTGCCGTTGGCCCGCCGACAGCGACATGCCGCCCTGGCCGATCCGCGTCGAGTAACCGTCCGGAAGGCCCAGAATCAGATTGTGCACCCCGGCGATCTGCGCCGCGCGCAGGATCGAATCGGAGCTTGCGTTCGGATCGAAACGACAGATGTTTTCCGCAACGGTGCCGTCGAACAGGGCCACATCCTGCGGCAGATAGCCGACATGGCGCCCGAGATCGGCATTGCGCCACTGATCCAGCGCCGCCCCGTCAAGCCGCACGACGCCGTGCTGGGCCGGCCAGATGCCGACCAGCGCCTTTGAAAGCGAGGTCTTTCCCGATGCACTGGCGCCGAGCAGCGCCAGTCCCGTGCCCGCCTTGAGCGAGAACGAAATATTGGACACGATCGGCTTGTCCGAACCCGGCGGCGCGACGGTGAGTTCCTGCACCGAAAGTTCGTGGCGAGGGCGCGGCAGCACCACGGGGGGCTCGTCGGGCTTCGCGGTCACCTTGCAGATATCGCGCAGGCGCGCGATGCCCTGCCGCGCGGCGACCAGCTGCTTCCAGCTGGAGAGTGCGACCTCGACGGGCGCCAATGCCCGTCCCATCAGGATCGACGATGCGATCATGATGCCGCCCGACGCCTTGTCGGATACCACGAGAAACGCTCCCATACCCAGCATGCCCGATTGCAGCACGTAACGCAGCACTTTCGCGCCGGAGCCGAGATTGGCATAGACGTCGGTGGCACGGATATTCTCGCGCAGATAGCGCTCGTTGATCTCCGCCCATCGCGCGCCGAACCGGTCCATCATGCCGAGCGCCTTGATGACTTCGGCATTGCGCTGCGTGGCGTCCGCCAGCACCTGGCGCTGCGCGCTGGTGTCCATCGCAGCCTTGGCCGCGCGGCGCGACAGACGTTCTGTCAAAAGCGTCATCGCGATGATCATCATCATCCCGAGCACCGCGGTCAGGCCGATCGCCGGATGAAACAGGAACAGGCCGATCAAAGACAGAGGAATCCAGGGCATATCCAGAAATGCCGTCGGCCCCATGCTCGACATGAAACCGCGGATCTGGTCGAGATCACGCAACGGCTGCTGCAGCAACATGGGCTTGACGCCGCGCAGCGGCAGCGTGGCGAGCGCGTTGTGAATCGCATCCTGCAGGCCGATGTCGAACAGCGTCGCAACCCGGCACAGCATGCGTGCGCGCAGCGCGTCGAAATACCCCTGCATCAGGTAGGCGAACAGCACCATCAGCGAGAGGCCGGCCAAGGTCGCGATGTTGCGACTGGGAATCACCCGATCGTAGACCTGCAGCATGTAGAGCGAGCCTGCCAACATCAGCAGGTTGATCACCCCGCTGAACACGGCGACGCCGCCCATGCGCCGCGCGCTCTCGCGCAGCCCGCGGGTCACGGGATCGTCGGCCACCACCGCCGGCTTCGGCTGTGCCGATGACGACGAAGAACCCAGTAGCGGGCCATCCACAACAATACTCATCCCGCATGCCTCCCGATGGCCAGATACCGCTGGCGACGACCCTAGTTGCCAACCGATGCCGACCATTTTCCGGCAACAATTGGACAGAGGTGGATTTCTGCCTGAACGAAATGTTCCCGTAGAACGCCGGATCAGAGCCTGATGCACGTGCGCGGGCTTACTACAACCTCGGATAATTTCGCGTGATGCCCGCTGGACTTAGGGCCCGCGAATTCGCACCGATCGCACCGCGTCATGAATTCGTCCGGCTATAACCTTGCTTCCGCACGCAAAGGCCGCTGTGTCGGCCGAAAGACGCCATGAAGCTAAACAAGTCTCCACGTTAGTAGATCGACGGTGCCGATCAGCATTCGATCGCTGACGGCGCAAATGGGGAACTAGACATGTATCACTTCATACACAGCGCCAGCTGTCGGCGCGATCTGGCGGTCCGCCGGTAACACACAGCAATCACGCGCGAGGTCTGGGGATCGTTCAAGGCAGCTCGGGCGTCGCTGCTTGGACAATGAGCGTGTTGCGGTGATCACAAAAGGAGATGAATCCCGTTCGCCGGGTTCGGCGGGCCAATTATCTGGGGGACAGAGAGTTTGTCGACGAATACCTACGGCTCCTTGCAGGATATGGCGCGTCCGCCGGGCGCGCCTGAAAATTGCGCGGTAAGCGCGCCCACGACATCCGCCGACATCCGCGGACTCCCGACGCAGGAGGTTCGCTAATGAGGCAGCGCAAGACAGACTACGGAACCATCGTTCTGCACTGGGTGCTGGTCGGAGCGATCTGCGTCGCCTTCGTGACGGGCCTGCGTATCGCAACGGAAGCGCCGGGCCGCGCCTGGATCAACCTGTTTGATCTGGTATTGCCCCGCGCCAATGTCTGGGTGCCGCATATGCAGGCGGCCGTGGTGCTGGTCGGGGTGACGATCGCCTATATCGTCTACGTCATCAAATCCGGCCTGACCCGCCGTATCCAGCTGGACAAGATTCGCCTGCGCGGCCTGATGGGCCGCAAGCAGGCCAAGCTTGGCACGTTCAGCATCATGCTCACCTGGGGATTTTTCCTGACCATGCTGACGCTGATCGTCACCGGCGGCATGATGTTCTTCGGCTTGAGCGCGGGCTACGATGTGGCGGCGGTGCATTGGTGGGCAACCTGGATGGTGCCGGCTTTCGTCAGCCTGCATGTTCTCAACCACTATGGGATCGGCGGTACCTCGCAATTGTTCCGGGTGTTCCGGCCAACGGGGCTGCCGCCTCCGCCGCCGCGGCTCGACGCCGTCGAGCTGCTGACGATGCTGGTCGAGAAGTCCTCGACGCCTTCGCTGGAACCGCATTCCGATTCGAAGGCCGCGTTGCAGCCTTCCCAGCTGCCGCATGAGAGCGTGCGGGAGCGGCGCGACACGCGCCGGCCTGCCGCACATCCAGGTCCGGCTGCAGCAGCTCCTCGCGGCCCGGTGAAACGGCGAAACGTGACGCTGCAATCCAACCCCTTCGTGGTTGCCGCCGCCATCGCCATCACCGGGGCTTCGGCCGTGGTCGCCACGGACTATCTGTCCGTCGACCATCTGGAGGTTCGCCGCATCAGCAGCGCCGAGGCACCGATCCTCGATGGCGACACGTCCGACCCGGTTTGGCGCGGCATCCAGCCGTTCTCCCTGATGACCAATGAGGGCGACAATTTCGACGGCAAGGGCGAATCGCGAATCGACATCCGCGCGGTGCACGACGGCACCTGGGCGTACTTCCTGTTCACCTGGGAGGATCCGACGCGCTCCTTGAAACAGCTGCCGCTGATCAAGAAGATCGACGGATGGCACGTGCTGCATGACGGTTTTGAAAAGGGTGACGAGCACTCCTTCAACGAGGACAAGTTCTCGGTCCTGTTCACGACGCTCGACGTGCATCTGGCCGGCGACCGGACGTTCCATGCCAGCCCTCATCCGATCCCGACCGCGCCCGCCACCATGACCGGACGTGGCCTGCACTACACGCCGGCTGAAGGCATCTACGCCGATGTTTGGCAGTGGAAGGCGACCAGCGGCGGGCCCACGGGCTGGATGGACGACGACCATTTCGGTCCGCCGCAGGAACCGACCCCGGAGCAGGTGCGCAACATCGTCCCCTATCGTGGTGGGTTCGCCCCCGACCCCGGCACCGCGAACTACAGCAACAATTTCGCGATGCCGGCGGACGGCTTCGACGACAAGCGACCCATCACCCCGCTTCGGTTGCCCAAGGATCTCGCGGCGACCACCGCCGCGATGGGACAGATCACGCTCGATCCGAACATCGGCGAGAGCGATGGCGCGCGCTGGTTCATGACGGACGCAGACTCGGTGCCCTACACGCCGGAGCAGGACCGGCTGATTCCGGTCGGCACCGTGCTGCCGGGCGTCATCATCGCCGGCGACTACACCGGCGATCGCGCGGATATACGCTGCGCGGCCCGCTGGGCTTCCGGACACTGGGCGCTCGAGGTGGCACGCCGCCTCGATACTCACAGCAAATACGACGTGCCGTTGAAGACCGGCGTCTTCATGCGGGTCTCGGCTTTCGATCACACCCAGATCAGACATACACGGCACGTCCGACCGATTCGGCTCGAGGTGGAATAAATGGCTAAGACCTGCAAGATCACGCTGAACAAGGAAACCTTCCACGCCAATGTCGGCGACCTGCTGCTTGACGGCGCGATCATGAGCGGCGTTGACATCCAGCACGATTGCCGGAGCGGCATTTGCGGCAGTTGTCGTGTCCGCCTGGTCGACGGCAAGGTGTTTGGCGGCACCGAAGAAGGCAGCGACATGGTCTACGCCTGCCAGGCGCGGGTGGTCTCGGATCTCAAGATCGTCACCGAGCCGGTGCCCGATCCGGTCTCGTTGTCGGCTCGCGTGGTCGAACTGGTCCGCATGGCGCCCGATGTGTTCGGCGTCTCGCTCGAGCTGCCGAAGTCGCTGCGTTATTTTCCCGGCCAGTACTGCAACCTGCAATTCCGCGGCTTCCCCGAGCGATCCTACAGCCCGACCTATCCGCTGGAAGGCGCGCCCGACAATCGGCTCCTCAACTTTCACATCCGGCGCCTGCCCGGCGGAGCGGTCTCCTCCGGACTGGGCAAGAAGATTCGTGTCGGCCATCGCGTCAAGGTGAACGGTCCGTTCGGCAGCGCCTTTCACCGGCGGAAGCATCCCGGCCGCACCATCCTGGTCGCCAGCGGCACCGGATTTGCTCCGATGTGGGCGATCGCGGTCAGCGCGATCACGGAATGGCCACAGCGCGAACTCGTGTTCATCGTGGCGGCGCGGAAGCTGCAGTCGTTCTACATGCACAACGCCTTGTGCCGGCTGGCGCGGTTTCCCAACGTCACCATCATCCCGGTGGTGTCGGAGGCCCAGAACGTCTCGTCGGCGATTCGCAGCGGCCGGCCGACCGACCACATGCCGGCCCTGACGCCGGACGACGTCGTCTACACCTGCGGCGCGCCGGCCATGACCGAAGCCGTGGCGCGGATTGCCAGGGCCACCGGAACGCAGTGCTACACCGACCCGTTCGTCTCGCATGCGAAAGCCGCCGAGACCCCCGGCCTGATGACGCGCTTGACCGAGATGTTCATCGATGGCCCGCGCAAGAACTCGCAGGTTCTGAACGTCGCATAGCGTATGGTCGCCTGCGTGACGCAGCAGCGCTGTAGGACGGGTAGAGCGATCAGATCGGACCCTCGTCCGATCTGATCGCGAAACCCATCGATGCGCGGGTGAATTGATGGGTTTCGCAAGGCTCAATCCATCTACTCTCTACTCCAGCGGTTCGAGCACCATCAGCCCCGACGCCGTGTTCGAGATCGGGATGTAGTAGTTGGACTGCTCTTTCCGCACCTTCTCCGGCAGCGTGCCGCGCGCGACCATCCAGTTCAGGAGCTCGACCCCCTGGGTGCCTGACAGCTCGACCAGCTCGGTCGTCGAATATCGGGTGGCCCAGGCCGGGTTGGTGACCATGCTATCCATGAATTGCAGATCGAACTCCTTGTTGATGAAGCCCGCACGCTCGCCGTCGAGCTGGTGCGACAGCCCGCCAGTGCCCATGACGACGACCCGCTCGTGCTTTGGCCACGCCGCGATCGCCCGACCGATCGCCTGACCGAGCTTGTAGCAGCGCGCCGCCGAGGGCAGCGGCGCCTGAACCGTATTGACGCAGACCGGAACGGTGCGGACCGGCCATTTCTGGTCGGGCCAGCACAGCGCCATCGGCAGCGTGAAGGCGTGGTCGACCACCATCTCCTGGCAGGTCGTGAGGTCGAAATCCTCCGCGACCAGCTGCTCGATCAGGTGCCAGGACAGTTCCGGATCGCCGGTGAACGGCGGCACGGTCGGAATCCCCCACCCCTCGTCGGCGTTGCTGTATTGGCTCGCGGCGCCGACCGCGAAGGTCGGCATCTTGTCCAGGAAGAAATTGAGCCCGTGATCGTTGTAGACGAGCACGACGACATCAGGCTTGACCCGGGCAAGCCACTCGCGCACCGGCGGGAAGCCGTCGAAGAACGGCTTCCAGTACGGATCGTTCTGCAGACCCTTGGCGATGGCGCCGCCGATGGCGGGCACGTGGGAGGTGGTGATGGACCCGACGATCCTGGCCATGACCTACCCCCTCGCCGCCTGAAGCTTGGCCTTGAACTGGTCCTTGGTCAGGCCGGTCTGCTGGGCGCCGATGTCCTGCATGTCGAGCCCGAAAATGCCGGCGAACTTGGCCAGGTAATAGGCATTGCCGCCGGCTGCGATCAGCTGCAGCACGTTGCGGTTGCGGATGGCTTCGCGCTGCTGGGCATTCAGGCCGTATTTGGCGCAATAGGCATCCTCGTTGGCGACGAACGCCTTGCGATTGGCGGCCTCGTTGAACGAGTAGCACATCTTGTTCAGCGCATAGCCCTTGCGGGCCTCCTCGCCGTCGAAGATCGTGGTGCCGGGCACGGGCTGCCGCGGTCTGGCTTCTGGCATGATGCTCTCCCTGGTGTTTCCCTGAAAGCTTTGTGACTTTGCGGCGGCCCGCGCGCCTTGCTCTGGATCAAATTCGAGCCCGCCCACTGGCGCTGGCCGCGATGACATGCCGGCATAAACCAGCGCGGACGCCCCGAGATCAGAACGGCAGACCGACATAATTTTCCGCAAGCGAGCGAAGCGCGGCCTCGGAGGAGAACAGATAGGCCAGATCCGTCTCCTGCAGCCTGTCGTCATAGGGGATATTGTCGGGGAAGCGGTGCAGCAGCATGGTCATCCACCACGAGAAGCGCTGCGCCTTCCAGATCCGGGCCAATGCCCGCTTCGAATAGCCATCGAGGCCGGCGTCATCACCCTTTTTGTAATGATCGACCATCGCATGGTAGAGGTAATAAATATCGGAGGCCGCGCTGTTGAGCCCGCGCGCGCCGGTCGGCGGCACGATATGGGCGGCGTCGCCGGCCAGGAACAGGCGGCCGTACCGCATCGGCTCGGCGACGAAACTGCGCAGCGGCGCGATGCTCTTCTCAATCGACGGACCGGTGATCAGATCGCCCGCGACCTCGCCTGGCAGGCGGCGCCTGAGCTCGGCCCAGAACGCGTCGTCGGGCCAATCCTCGATCGAATCCGTCAGCGGCACCTGGATGTAATAGCGGCTGAGCAGCTGCGAGCGCAGCGAGCACAGCGCAAATCCGCGCTCATGCCTGGCATAGATCAGTTCGGGCGAGGCCGGCCTGGTGCGCGACAGCACGCCAAGCCAGCCGAACGGATAAACCCGTTCATATTCCCGCAGCACCTGCTTCGGGATCGACTTGCGGCTGATGCCGTGGAAACCGTCGGCGCCGATGACATATTGGCAGTCGATCCGGACGATCTGGTCGCCGTCGCGATAGGTGACATGAGGCGCCTCCGACTCGAGGTCGCGCAGCGTCACGTCCTCGACATTGTGAATGACGTGGCCGCCCATCCGCTCGCGCGCGTCATAGAGATCGCGGGTCAGTTCGGTCTGGCCGTAGACGATGACCGAGTTGCCGCCGGAATATTTGTAGAGGTCGACGCGATCCATCACCCCGTCATGGGCGATCTGGAACCCCTTGTGAATTTCGCCCTCGCGATCCATGCGATCGCCGCACTGGGCCTCGCGCATCAGCTTGGCAAAGCCGTGCTCCAGCACGCCGGCGCGGATCCGGGCCAGCACATATTCGCGGCTGTATTTCTCCAATACCACGTTTTCGATGCCCCGCAGATGCAGGAGCTGCGACAACAACAATCCCGACGGCCCGCCGCCGATGATGCACACCTGGACCTTCATGTGGCGTCTCCCTCGCGCTGTTTCCTGGTTTGACTTTTTTGACTCGTCTGGATGATTCAGCGCTTCCTAGGCCAAGTTCTGATCCTAGTAAACGAACAAGGGTTAGCGAATCGCGCGCCGATGGAATGGAGACATGCCGGCGGGCGGCTTCGGAGCAGCGCCCTGACAATGATTCTCAGTTGCGCACTGTGTGATCGGCCTGGCGCACCCTTCAAGTTATGGTGCGAAAATGTTTAGCTGCCATTCGATTCTTCATCGCGCGAACCTGGGGGGCCCGATGGCCAAGAGCCGCAAATCTGCCGGGGCCGAAATGTCCGTCTTGCGCGACGCCAGGGAAATCACCGCCGTCGAGCAATACTGGCACGGCGCCGAACGGCCCGAATCACGCAAGCCGCCGAAGCACTACAAATACATCGACGAGCTCGCTCATCTGCAGTTCGAGCTGATCAAGCTGCAGGAATGGGTGCGGCTGCAGGGCCTCAAGGTCGCCGTCATCTTCGAGGGCCGCGACGCGGCCGGCAAAGGCGGCGTGATCAAGCGCATCACCGAGAGCCTCAATCCCCGGATCTGCCGCGTCGTGGCGCTGGGCACGCCGACCGATCGCGAGCGCGGCCAATGGTATTTTCAGCGTTACGTCGCCGAGCTTCCGACCCGGGGCGAGATCGTGCTGTTCGATCGCAGCTGGTACAATCGCGCCGGCGTCGAACATGTCATGGGTTTCTGCAGCGAGCAGGAGTATCAGGAGTTCCTGCGTTCCTGTCCGATCTTCGAGGAGATGCTGGTGCGCTCGGGCATCTATCTCATCAAATACTGGTTCTCGGTCAATGACGAGGAGCAGGAGCGGCGCTTCCAGGAACGCATCCGCAATCCGATCAAGCGCTGGAAGCTGAGCCCGATGGATCTGGAATCGCGCAAGCGCTGGGTGGAATATTCCAAGGCCAAGGACGTGATGTTCGCGCATACCGATCGCAAGAAGACCCCATGGCACGTCGTCGACGCCGACGACAAGAAACGCGCCCGGCTCAATTGCATCCGGCACCTGCTGCATCAAATTCCCTACGGCGACATGAAGCCGGTCGAGATCGAGCTGCCGCCGCGCCAATCCGACACCGGCTACAAGCGGCCCAAGAAGTCGATCCAGCGTTTCGTTCCCCGGGTCTACTGAGAGAGGCCGCGCAACCTCCCGCAGGCGCGCATAGGCGGGTGATGACGAGCCTTGGGGTGGCGTGATCGCGAAACGCCTCTCACCCGGCGTTGAGCTGCTGCTCCAAATCGTGCAGCACCTGGTAGCACGGCAGCACCTGGGCCACGCTTGCGTTCGGCTCGCGCCGCTGGCGAATGGCGGCGAAGAACTCGCGGTCCTGCAGCTCGATCCCGTTCATGGAGACGTCGACCCTGGAGACGTCGATCTTCTCGTCGCGGCCGTCGAACAGATCGTCATAGCGCGCGAGGTAGGTGCCGGTGTCGCCGATGTAGCGGAAGAAGGTGCCGAGCGGACCGTCATTGTTGAAGGACAGGCTGAGTGTGCAGATCGCGCCGTTCTCCGCCTTGAGCTGGATCGACATGTCCATCGCGATGCCCAAGCTCGGATGGATCGGCCCCTGCACGGCGTTGGCCTTCACGATGCGCGAGCCGGCCTGGTAGGCGAACAGGTCCACCGTGTGCGCCGCGTGGTGCCACAGCAGATGGTCGGTCCAGCTGCGCGGCTGGCCCAGCGCGTTGATGTTGCTGCGGCGGAAGAAGAAGGTCTGCACGTCCATCTGCTGGATGTTGAATTCGCCGGCGACGATCCTGTTGCGCACCCATTGATGGCTGGGATTGAAGCGGCGGGTGTGGCCGCACATCGCGACCAGCCCGGTCTGCCGCTGCAGATCGACCACCGCCTGCGCGTCCTTCAGGGCGTCGGCCAGCGGAATCTCGACCTGCACATGCTTGCCGGCCTTTAGGCAGGCGATGGCCTGCGCTGCGTGCATCTGTGTCGGCGTGCACAGGATCACGGCATCGACATCGGCCATCGCCAGGCTGTCGGCAAGGTCCGTGGAGGCGTGGGCAATGCCGTATTTGGCCGCGACCTGTCGGGTCGCATCGAGATTGCGGCTGACCAGCGAGACCACCTCGACGCCGTCGATGTTCTCGATGCCGTCGAGATGCTTGATGCCGAATGCGCCGGCGCCGGCAAGCGCGACCTTGATGTGCTTGCTCATGCCTGGTTCTCCATCGTCTTGGCATTCGTCGTGCCGACTTCGTCGGGCCAGTACAGCCGCATCGGATTGTCGACCAGCAGCTTGCGCTGCAGCTCCGCCGTGGTCGCGATCTGCGGAATGAAATCGACCAACAGACCGTCGTCGGGCATGTGGTCCTTCAGATTGGGATGCGGCCAATCGGTGCCCCAGAGCACGCGATCGGGAAACGTCTCGACGATGCGCCGGGCAAACGGCACCACATCGCGATAGGCGTTCTGCTCGCCGTTCAGCGCCGGCGGCCCCTTGACCGACAGCCGCTCCGGGCAGCTGACCTTGGACCAGACGGTCGGATTGTCCCGCATGAACTTGATGAACAGCTCGAATTCCGGACCGTCGACCGGCCTGGTGACATCGGGCCGGCCCATGTGGTCGACCACGACAGTGGTCGGCAGCGCCGTGAAGAAATCCCATAGGTCGGGCAGATCGACCGACTCGAAATAGATCACGACGTGCCAGCCCAGCCGCGCGATGCGGCCGGCGATCTCGATCAGTTCGTCTTTGGGCGTGAAATCGACCAGGCGCTTGATGAAATTGAAGCGCACGCCGCGCACGCCGGCTTCGTGCAAGGCTTCCAGTTCGGCATCGCTGATGCCGCGCTTCACGGTGGCAATGCCGCGCGCCTTGCCGCCGGAATGGACGAGCGCGTCGACCAATGCGCGGTTGTCGGCGCCGTGGCAGGTGGCCTGCACGATCACATTGCGCGCGAAGCCCAGATGGTCGCGCAGCGCGTCAAGCTGGCGGCGCGATGCGTCGCACGGGGTATATTTGCGCTCTTCCGCATAGGGAAACTGGCTGCCCGGTCCGAACACATGGCAATGGGCGTCGACGGCGCCATCCGGCACCCTGAACTTCGGTTTCGACGGGTCCGCATACCAGTCGAGCCAGCCGGGCGTCTTGTGAAATTCCATCAGCTTCTCACGTCTCGGATTTGCCCACGTCTCGGACTTGCGCCTGGCCAGGATACGGTCGGCCTCGATGCGCCAATCGGCGCTGCGCGCAAACCCCTCGGTGCCGCGTTGGCCGAACAGGCCCTGGTCGGCGAGATCCGCGACCCAGCCCTGGCGTTCGGCGGTGCCTTGTGCGGACCATGGCGTGAGCCCGGCTTCACGCACGGTCTCGGCCACTTCCCGCACCTCTTCGGCGCGCCGCCTGCCATGTTCGATCACGCGCTGGAAGAAATAGGCGCCCTGCTTCTCCCAGTTGATCGAGGGAAAGGTTTCGGCGAGCGAAGCCAGCACCGCATCCTCCACGCCGTAGGCGCGCGCGGTGGTGAAGGCCTCGATGACCATGGCTTCCATGCCCTTGATCATGATGCTGCGGCACATCTTCACCGCCGAGGCGACGCCGAGCTGCTCGCTCGCCACCTTGGCGTCGAACCCCAGTTCGACCAATAGCGGCGCGAGCT
>NZ_JBAURI010000547.1:0-2226 GCF_049581145.1 Bradyrhizobium sp. | reverse complement strand
GATAGTCGGCAGTTTGGGCAGGGGTACTACTCAGACGATCCAGGACGTGCTCGGGGGCTTTAATCTGGGATCATGGTTCCTGAGGATCGGGGAGATCCTGCTCGGGCTGGTCCTTATCGGAGTGGGGGCTGGCAAAGATTACTAACGCCGCACCACCACGTACTGCACGATCGAGAGCGAGGACAACCTCTTCGTCTACTACAACGGCGGCGGGGCATACGCCAACCCGGCCGGCACCCGGTTCACCTGGGAAGGGGAAGACGGGCAGTGGGGCTTCCTCATCAACGCGGCGGGCCAGTGCATGCAGTGGTCGAACAGCCTCGACCAGCTCCAGGCCAACAGTGCCTGCCAGGCCGGGAACGGCGCCCAGTATTTCTGGCCGTACGCCGGGGCGCCGGTACTGCGGTGCGGAGTGCCGGAAACTGGCCGGCAATGTTGACCGAGCGTGGAAACGGTACGGGGTGCTTGCGCCGCTCCGGGCGCGGTCTTACCGTGTCGCCAGTAGCCCGGAGTCATCAGGAGATTACGCGCCCGTCGCCCTTGAGGACTGGCCCGGCGGAGGCGAATACGGGGCCTTTGCCGCGTGGCCGTAATACCTCCCAGGAGGTGACGACAGATGGCACAGGCAGTTAACACGGTCCCGGCTATGTCGCTAATCGTGCAGATGGCGAACTGCGCGAAATACAGCCTGGTACAGCTCCGCCATTTCCAGGGGCGCGAGATAAGCGCGACTCCCAAAGAGGCCGAGATGCTACTTAGGCAGGCAGACGCTATGCACAAGCTCGCTGACCAGTGGAAAGAGCTTGTCAGTGGCAGCGTTTAGATAGTGTGACGCAGGTCACATTTCCCGAGGAATGTATTTCAACATCATCCGGTTAGACAAGCTTGTCTCCGCCCTCCGGTCTAGATACCCGAAGGAGCGCACCTCTCAGGCCGTTGATAAAGCCGAGATTAAGCGCTCGCGGTAACCCCTCACATGATGGACATTCCCCGCTCCGCCGTGCTCGGCGCCCTGGCGCTCGCGGTCGCAGGATGCGCCGCAGCACCGGGGAGGGTGACCGGCTCCGACGGTCAGGGGTCATGACGATGCAAGGCGAGTCCGCTGAGCGCCAGCCTGCGCCCCCAGGGAACACCGGGCCAGCCCCGCCGCCTCCGCCTCCGCCTCCGCCTCCGCCTCCGCCCCGGGCGCCGTGGGGTCGTGCTCCTGGTCGCGGTGCTGTGCATATGGGCCGTGTGGAAGATCGAAACCAATGAGGCGGCCAGGAACAGCCCCCCGGCCGCGTGTCAGCTCCCCGGCGGCACATGGAACGCGTGGGACGGGTGGCACTGCTACTGAGCGGCCGATCACCCGGCCATGGCCGCCAACGGCACGCCTCTGCCCGGCAGGCCGGTTCGGCGGGGGCAAGCCGCCCTATGGCTGCCTGGCCGTCCCGGTGCAGGGCGGCAAGGGATGGACGCTCATTGAAGACCCGGACACAGCTCCGCTCGTCCGCGAGGCCGTGCGCCGCGTGATCGCCGGGGAGGCGGCCAACTCGGTGGTTGCGGACTTCAACCGCCGGGGCATCCCGGCGCCTATCGACAGCCGCCGCAAGGAGCCGCAGGGTACGCCGTGGCGCGCTGCGTCTATGCGCCGGATGCTGCGCTCTCCCGCGCTGCTCGGGTACGCGGTGCACCAGGGCCGCACAGTGGCGGGGGATGATGGCATGCCCGTGCGCCGGGGTGCTCGGCTGATCCCTCAGCACGATTTTGACCGCCTCCAGCGGGCCATGGATGTGCTGGCCACGGGGCCGCTGACGCGCACCCAGACACCGAGCTTGCTGCTCGGCGTCGCGTTCTGCGGCCGGTGCGCCGACCCGGACGACTCAGCCAGCGCGGCCCGGCTCTACCGGGGTACGCGGGGCACGTGGAAAGGCCCGCGGATTGCCCAGTACACCTGCGCGCGGGCATCCCGGCCCGCCGAGTACGAAGGGCAGTGCCGCGCGCCCTCGATCCTGGCCGCGCCCCTCGATGAGCTGGCCGGCGGCCTGTTCGTCATGCTCAGCGGTGATGAGGAAGTGACCGAGCAGGTATGGATAGCCGGGGAGGATCACACAGAGGAAGAGGCGCAGGTCAGGGCCGCGCTGGCGTCCGTCCGCGCCGAGTATGACCGTGGCGCCTACTCCTACCCCGGCGGCCAGGCCGACTATGACACCCGCGTTGACCGGCTCAGTGCGCGCCTGGCGGACG